>NZ_JAPVLS010000306.1:0-505 GCF_027158125.1 Streptomyces sp. H39-C1 | reverse complement strand
GGCTCCCGCGGCGGTTCCGGGAAACACCACCGCACCCCCAAGCAGTGGATCAACTACCTGCGCGTGCCGACCTTCGTCGCACTGCTCCTGCTGATCACCTGGTACCCCCTGATCCTCAACAAGGTCCCCGGCTATCACCTAGCTACGGGCCTGCCCTCCGACGTATTCCTCGGCCGCTGGCTGCTCATCACCGCCGCCCTCTTCGCCGCCTCAGCCCTCTGCCTGATTACCTCCATGTGGCGCCAACGCACCCCGCGCCCCCAGCCACCCACGCAGCCCGGTCCTGGCGCACCGCCAACTGGCTCTCCATCTGCCGGACCAGGTCCTCAACCTCCACCTGGGCACAAGGCACCGGATGACGAAGCCTGAAACGGTGTGAGAGTGCGGTACGTGACCTGATGTCCGGTTGATGCTTGGGGTTGGGTGAGGAGTCCTGGTCGGCGGGGCGGACTGGTACTCAGGTGCGGGGCTGAGCGAACAGGCCGGGTTCGGGTTCGGTGAGAAT
>NZ_JAPVLS010000305.1:0-511 GCF_027158125.1 Streptomyces sp. H39-C1 | reverse complement strand
AGAGAAGGTGCCGCGGGTGCGCTTCGGAACCTCCGATGCGGATGGTGACGGCGACGACGGCGGTCAGCGCGGCGACGAGGACTGAGGTGCATACGGTGCGGACTCCCACACCGTCCACCGTGGCAGGCGGATGCCTGGATGGGCTCACGACGGGCCCGGTGTCCACAATCCGTAAGGACTGATCGTCTCCTGGGGGGCTGATAAGTAGTGAGATGAGCGGCATCCCTGCCGGTGCGGCCGTGGCAGTTGTCTCAATGCGTTTCGGGAAACGAACTCGGACCGGCGGAAGCGGTCCCATGTCGCGTGCATCGACCCCGCTGAAGTAGACGTCTGATCGCCGATCCGCAGGAAGTCGTTGTGGAGTCAGTCGTTCCGCAGTTCTGTGAAGTGGCGGCCGTCCACGGACCACTCCTCGATCGTCGTCCAGCCCGTGCCGTCGGCGGCGGATCGCAGCGCGGCCGCGCCCAGCCGGGCCCAGGGGAAGTCGCGGCCGTACCGGCCCCGGCCGTCC
>NZ_JAPVLS010000304.1:0-524 GCF_027158125.1 Streptomyces sp. H39-C1 | reverse complement strand
AGGGGCTGACCATCCTGGACTCGGTTCGGAAGAACCTGAGCGGTTCCACCGAGTACCCCCGTCCGGGCAAGGACAACGGCCTGCTCGAGCTGCAGGGTTACCTGAAGCCGGCCGCCGGGCCCACGGAGCCGGTGAAGCAGAAGCCCACAGACAAGGACACAGAGAAGGACACCGGCCGGGACAAGCCGACCGACGGCCCGATCACGATCGACTAGCGGTCCAGGCTCACAGTGCCCACAGGGGTGACGCCGAAGGTCAGAGCAGCGACAGTGTGGTGGCGTAGTTGGGGGCGGTGTGTTCGGGCTGGCTCCCGTTTCGGTAGGCGCGCAGGAGTGTTCCGGCGAGGACTACCCCTGCGGCGATTCCGTAGGACCAGGGTTGGAGTGTTTCGCTGGGGAGTGCCATGGCGTTGCCGATGTAGAGCACGGTGCCCGCGAGGGGGACGGCGAGCCATTCCCAGCGGCCGTCGAGGGCGACCAGCGCGATCACCAGCAGGGCGTACCAGTAGTAGGAGGGCGAGGTCA
>NZ_JAPVLS010000303.1:0-527 GCF_027158125.1 Streptomyces sp. H39-C1 | reverse complement strand
TCGCACTGATCAGGACGGTCCGGGCAAGAGCGTTGGTGCGCAAGATGCGCATGAGGTACGCCTTTCGGTTTGTGCGCTCGGAGATACTCCCCGACCGGCACACCCACAACGTAGGCGGCAATGGCCCACCTGCGCAGCACTAGATGATCAAATGTCTTGAAATAGAGAGATTCAGTGATGTCTGGATCTAATTGCCCGTACCGAGAGGGCCGCCGCTGGGGGCTGCGTCGTCCTTGGCCGCCACGACCAGTTCTTGCCCGTCGGCAAGGGCGAGGCGATCGCCGAGAACCCGTCGTCGACGACGACGGGTTCTTCCTGCTGCCAGGCGCGGCTCGTCACTGTGAGCCTGCGGCCACCACCGTGGCGGTTAGGAGTTCGAGCTCGGCGACCAGCTCGTCCAGCTAGTGTCCTGCGCCGGAGATCCGTCGGCAGAAGCGTGCGAGGGAGTCGAGGATCTCTTCCGCCGTCTTGGTCCAGATGAATGGCTTGGGATCCTCGTTCCAGTTCTTCACCCAGGCGCGGATGTC
>NZ_JAPVLS010000302.1:0-528 GCF_027158125.1 Streptomyces sp. H39-C1 | reverse complement strand
CATACAAATGAGTCGACACCTGCCCCAACTCAAACAACCCAGAACGACCCAACCAATACGCATGCTGCACATCAGTCAAACCAAACGCCTCAAACCGACCCCCCACATCCCCCACCAACACCGGAAGAGTGCTGCGTCCTTGGGTGGTGTGGGTGGCTTGGGTGGCGATGGTGGGGTGGGCGAAGACGTCGCGGAGTTCGAGGTGGAGGCCGGCGGTGTCGGCCGCGGCGACCGCACGCAGTGCCAGAAGTGAATCGGCGCCGAGTTCGAAGAGGTTGTCGTGAACGCCGATGCGTTCGGTGGCCAGCAACTCCGACCAGATGCCGGTCAGGGTCTGCTCGATCGGAGTGGCCGGTGCCACATACGGCTGGCGGGCGGCCTCACCCGGATCGGGCAGCGCTTTGCGGTCGATCTTGCCGTTGCCCGTCAGAGGCAGCGCGTCCAGCACCACCAAAGCGGCCGGCACCATATACGCCGGCAGGACCTCCGCGGCCTGGGCCCGGACCTTGTCGACCTCCAGGATCGCCC
>NZ_JAPVLS010000301.1:0-538 GCF_027158125.1 Streptomyces sp. H39-C1 | reverse complement strand
CCCGAAGCCGATGGCCCAACCCGCAAGGGAGGGAGTCGTCGAAGGTGGGACTGGCGATTGGGACGAAGTCGTAACAAGGTAGCCGTACCGGAAGGTGCGGCTGGATCACCTCCTTTCTAAGGAGCATCTAGACCGTCATTGACGGTCCAGGGCCATTACGCCGGCATCTGTTCGGCGGTGGTTGCTCATGGGTGGAACGTTGACTATTCGGCACACTGGGAATCCGGAAGCAAGTACTGCTTCGGCGTGGAAAGCGTCTGGATTGCTGGTGGGTCGGGCACGCTGTTGGGTCCTGAGGGAACGACCTTTGTTTCTTCTACACCCCGGCCCCGTTAACGACGCGGAAGCGTTGGAGACGGGTGACTGGTCGTTGCTTGAGAACTAAACAGTGGACGCGAGCATCTAGTTAGCGCAAGTTTTTAAGGGCGCACGGTGGATGCCTTGGCACCAGGAACCGATGAAGGACGCGAGAGGCCGCGATAGGCCCCGGGGAGCTGTCAACTGAGCTGTGATCCGGGGGTGTCCGAATGGGGAAACC
>NZ_JAPVLS010000300.1:0-541 GCF_027158125.1 Streptomyces sp. H39-C1 | reverse complement strand
GTCGACCCGCTGCTGCGCGGGCACGTGCTGTGGCACGACCGGCCGCTGGACGTGGACCTCATGAACGAGGCGGCAGGGAAGCTGCTGGGCGAGCACGATTTCGCGGCGTACTGCAAGAAGCGCGAGGGTGCGACGACCATCCGCAAGCTGCTCGATCTGCACTGGGAGCGCACGCCCGACGGGATCGCCGTCGCGACCGTGCGGGCCGACGCGTTCTGCCACAACATGGTGCGGGCGCTGGTCGGCTCCATGCTGCTGGTCGGGGACGGGCACCGGCCGGCGGAGTTCCCCGGCGAGGTGCTGGCCGCCGGGGTCCGCAACTCCGCGGTCAATGTGGTGCGCCCGCACGGGCTGACGCTGGAGGAGGTCGGCTACCCGGCGGACGACCAGCTCGCGGCCCGCAACCTGCTGGCCCGCAATCTGCGGACGCTGCCCGGCTGCCTCTGAGCGGCCGCCGTCAGTTCCCGGCGGCCGTGTCGCGCGCCGCCGCGTCCTTGCCGCGCTGCACGATGCGCTCGAAGGCGAAGTTCGACGCGTCGAT
>NZ_JAPVLS010000002.1:162592-270299 GCF_027158125.1 Streptomyces sp. H39-C1 | reverse complement strand
CCCACGCCACCGAACTCGCGACAACCCAACTCAACGCCCGCGCCAAACCCTGGATCTGGGGCAGACCCGCCCCACCCACCCGACACCTACGCCGACGCTACGTCTACTGCCTTTGAGGAATTCAGCACTAAGCTGCCGCCTCCCTGTATGTGAACGCTCACATTCCTGGAGAGGTCGCAACGGACATGCTTCTCGAGGACGCATCTGCCGAGTTCCACGACTTCTTCGAGCGCCACTACGCCGAGCTCGCCCGCCTCGCCCATCTCCTGACGGGCGAGGCGGACGCGGCGGACGACCTCGCCGCGGACGCGCTGACCGCGCTCTGGCACCGCTGGGACCGCGTGCGACAGGCCGACCACCCCGTCGCCTACGCCCGGGGTGTGGTGTCGAACATGGCGCGCAACCGCATCCGCGGCGCGGTCCGTGAGCGCCGCCGCGTCGCGTTGTTCTGGAGCCGGCACGGCGACGGTGCGGAGGACCCGGACGTCGCGGCCGTCCTGGACGTCCGCACGGCGCTCGGCCGGCTCCCCTTCCGCAAACGCGCGTGCGTGGTGCTGCGGCACGCCTTCGACCTCTCGGAGAAGGACACCGCGCTCGCCCTGGGGATATCGGTCGGTACGGTGAAGAGCCAGACCTCCAAGGGCCTGGCGGAGCTGGAACGCACCCTCAGCGGACAGGCCGCCGAGGAACTCGCGGGGAGGAGGAACTGATGGACGACATAGGCAACCAGCTGCGGCGGGCCGCCGCTGCCCATCAACCGGATCGCGCGCGCATGCTCGCCCGCGTTCAGCGCGGCATGCTCTCCTCGTCCGCCACCGATACCGCCGACTTCGACTCTCCCGGTGCCCGCACCGCACGGCACCGCAACCGGATCGCCCAGTCCTGGCCGAAGGTCGTGCTCACCACACTCGCGACCGCCGCGACCCTGGCCGTCGGAGGGTTCGCCGTCGGTGCCGTCGTCCACGGTCATGAACCGCGGCAGGAGTCCGCCGCAGGCCCCGGGACAACGCTGGCACCCGGTTCCCCGTCCCCGCACGCCGCCGGCCCCGGTCAGCAGGACCCCACCACACCGCCGCCCGCCGGGACCGGCCGCCCATCGGCGCCGCCCACCACACCCGGACCCGGCCACACGTCCGCAACGCCGCCGAGCCGTCCGCACACCGAGGACGGACCCCTGTGGGCGGACGGATCCGTCGATCCCCACAGCAACAGCTTCTGGGCCCAGAGCAACGTCACCCTCAAGGCGCGGAAGCCCCTCACCGCGCTGAGCGTGGAGCTCCGCATCGCCCAGACCGGCGGTGTCCACAGCGCCGGCAGCTGGCAGACGCTGCCCGCCGCCGACTTCACCCTCTCCGTACGGGAGGAGGGCGACGCGCTCATCTACCGCTGGACCCTCAGAGCGGGCAGAACCGTCCCCGCGGGACAGCACGTCTTCGCCGGCCAGTACGACCACACCGCGGGGGGTCGGAACGCCAGGGCCGACAGCTACCGGGTGAACGCCGGCACGTCGGACGCGAAACCCGCGGTCTGGGGCGACTTCGCCCGCAGCACCTGAGCGGCAGCGGGAGGCAAGAGAGCCCGTCGGCGGGACGCCCGCCCTCGGGGCGGCATCCGCGCCTTAGAAGGCGCGGCAACCTTTTCGCCTGCGGTGGTGACTGGTGGGTGCGACAACCACCAACCGCCCCCAGGTAGATGAGGTCACGAAAACCACTCAGCACACAACACGCCACCGCCGGCGCCGGGGCGCCGTACAGGCGGCGGCCGCCCCCGCGGCGCCCTGCGATGCGAAACGGTGACCCTCGGGCCCTTGACGCCCATTCTGTTAGCGTTAACACTCTTGTAACGCCAGGCCAGCGACATGGTCGGGCCGGGCACCGGCGGGCTTGTCAGCAGCCACCGGGCCCCTGTCGGCCGAGCCCGATCCGTGCGCGACCCCCGCGCCGTCATCGCACCCCGCCATCCACGGGGACTCGACCGGTCCGAGGACACCGGGGTCACGCGGAGGCCGTACGCGAATCTCGCTGACCGCGGCACATCACTGGAGGAAGTGTGCGGAAAATATCGACAGGCCTCGCCCTGGTTGCGCTAACAATGGTGTTGGCCGCCTGCGGACAAGCCGCCAACGGCGTCGGCCCCCACGCAAAACACGCTGATGCCAAGGGCGGCCTGGTGGGTATCGCGATGCCCACCAAATCCTCGGAACGCTGGATCAACGACGGCGCCAACATGGTGAAGCAGTTCCAGGCCAAGGGGTACAAGACCGATCTCCAGTACGGCGACAACGTCGTGGAGAACCAGGTGTCCCAGATCGAGAACATGATCACCAAGGGCGCCCGGCTGCTGGTCATCGCCGCGGTCGACGGCTCGTCGCTCACCGATGTGCTGCAGAAGGCCGCCGACGCCGACATCCCGGTGATCTCCTACGACCGGCTCATCCTCGGCACCAAGAACGTCGACTACTACGCGACCTTCGACAACTACAAGGTCGGTGTCCTCCAGGGCACCTATATCGCCGACAAGCTCGGCCTCAAGGACGGCAAGGGGCCGTTCAACGTCGAGCTGTTCGGCGGCTCACCGGACGACAACAACTCCCCGTTCTTCTTCCAGGGCGCGATGAGTGTGCTCAAGCCGTACATGGCCGACAAGAAGCTCGTCGTCCGCAGCGGCCAGACCAACTTCAACCAGGTCGCCACCCTGCGCTGGGACGGCGGACTCGCGCAGTCCCGGATGGACAACCTGCTCAGCAAGTCCTACACGACGGCCCGGGTCGACGCTGTGCTCTCCCCCTACGACGGCATCTCGATCGGTATCCTCTCCTCGCTCAAGGGCGTCGGTTACGGCGAGCCGGGTAAGGAACTGCCCATCGTCACCGGGCAGGACGCCGAGCTGGCGTCGGTGAAGTCCATCCTGGCCGGCGAGCAGACCCAGACCGTGTCCAAGGACACCCGCGCCCTCGCCAAGGTGGCCGTGCAGATGGGCGACGCGCTGCTCAGCGGCGGCAAGCCCCAGGTCAACGACACCAAGCAGTACAACAACGGCGCCAAGGTCGTGCCGGCCTTCCTGCTGCAGCCGGTCAGTGTCGACAAGGACAACTACCGCAAGGTGCTGGTCGACAGCGGGCAGCTTTCCGCCGCTCAGCTCAAGTAGGGCGCCCTGGGCCGCTGTTTCCCACCGGCCGCCGAACTTCCCCGACCCGACCCGTCCCCGACCCGAACGGATGCCCATCATGGCCGGACCCGTCCTGGAGATGCGTTCGATCAGCAAGTCCTTCCCCGGCGTCAAAGCGCTCTCCGACGTCAATCTGAGCGTCGCACCCGGCGAAGTCCACGCCGTCTGCGGCGAGAACGGCGCCGGCAAGTCCACTCTGATGAAGGTGCTCAGCGGGGTGTACCCGCACGGCACGTACGAGGGCGACATCCTCTTCGAGGGTGAGCCGTGCGCGTTCAAGGACATCCGGGCGAGCGAGCAGCACGGCATCGTGATCATCCACCAGGAACTCGCCCTGGTGCCCTACCTCTCCATCGCGGAGAACATCTTCCTCGGCAACGAGCACGCCTCGCGCGGCATCATCAGCTGGCACCGCACCCTCACCCACGCGAAGAAGCTCCTCCAGCGGGTCGGTCTGCACGAGAACCCGCAGACCCGGATCGCGGACATCGGGGTGGGCAAACAGCAGTTGGTCGAAATCGCGAAGGCGCTCGCCAAGGAGGTGAAACTGCTGATCCTGGACGAGCCGACGGCCGCGCTGAACGACGAGGACAGCCGCAAGCTGCTCGACCTCATCCTCGAACTCAAGGCGCAGGGAATCTCCTGCATCATCATCTCGCACAAGCTCAACGAGATCGCCCGCGTCGCCGACTCCGTCACCATCCTGCGGGACGGCCGGACCATCGAGACCGTCGCCGTCGGCACCGAGGGCATCTCCGAGGACCGCATCATCCGGGGCATGGTCGGCCGCGACCTCGACCACCGCTACCCTGAGCGCACTCCCGACATCGGCGACGTCGCCTTCGCCATCGAGGACTGGACCGTCCTCCATCCGATCGACCACCAGCGCAAGGTGGTCGACGACGTCTCGGTTCATGTGCGGCGCGGCGAGATCGTGGGCGTCGCCGGCCTGATGGGCGCAGGCCGCACCGAGCTCGCGATGAGCGTCTTCGGCCGCTCCTACGGCCGCTACACCGGCGGCCGGGTGCTGTTGAACGGGGTGGAGATCAGGACGCGTACGGTTCCGGAGGCTATCGGGCACGGCCTCGCGTACGTCACCGAGGACCGCAAGCAGCTCGGGCTCAACCTGACCGAGGACATCAGCCGCAACATCTCGCTGAGCGCGCTCGGCAAGGTCTCCCGGCACGGCTGGGTCAACGAGCACGAGGAGATGCGGGTCGCGGAGAAGTTCCGCGCGTCGATGAACATCAAGGCGCCCTCGGTCTTCGCGGAGACCGGCAAGCTCAGCGGCGGCAACCAGCAGAAGGTCGTCCTCAGCAAGTGGATCTTCTCCGAGCCCGACGTGCTGATCCTCGACGAGCCCACCCGCGGCATCGACGTCGGCGCGAAGGCCGAGATCTACTCGGTGATCGCCGAGCTGGCCGCTCAGGGCAAGGCGGTGCTGGTCATCTCCTCGGAACTGCCCGAGCTGCTCGGCCTGTGCGACCGCATCTACACGATGGCCGAGGGCCGGCTCACCGGCGAGGTGGACCGCACCGACGCCACCCAGGAATCACTCATGCGCCTCATGACCGTGAGCGCGGCAACCCAGAACGAGCAGGTGTGACGCATGGCCCAGACACAGACCTCCGGTATCGAGGCGAGCACACCCACCGACGGTAAGCCGAGCGGCCCCACGGGCTCCGGCGGCGGGGTGGGACAGCAGCTGGTCCAGGCTCTGCGCGGCAACATCCGCCAGTACGGCATGCTGGTCGCGCTGGCGCTGATCATCCTGCTCTTCCAGATCTGGACCGACGGCACGCTCCTCAAGCCGCTCAACGTCACCAACCTGATCCAGCAGAACAGCTACATCCTGATCCTGGCCATCGGCATGATGATCGTCATCATCGCGGGCCACATCGACCTGTCGGTCGGCTCGCTCGCCGCCTTCGTCGGCGCGGCGGCCGCGGTGATGATGGTCAAACACCAGGTGCCCTGGCCGGTGGCGCTCGTCGCCGCACTGCTGATCGGCGCGGTCGCCGGCGCCTGGCAGGGGTTCTGGATCGCCTACGTGGGCATCCCGTCCTTCATCGTCACGCTGGCAGGCATGCTGCTGTTCCGCGGCGGCACGCAGATCCTGCTCCAGGGCCAGTCGGTGGCCCCGTTCCCGCGCGGTTTCCAGAAGATCAGCAGCGGTTTCATGCCGGAGGTCGGCCCGTACACCGACTACCACAACCTGACGCTGCTGCTCGGCATCGGTGTGCTCGCGATCGCGGTGCTCCAGGAGGTCCGCGGCCGCCGCCAGGCCGCGGGCTTCGGGCTCGAACTGCTGCCGCTGGGCTTCTTCCTCGCCAAGCTGACGGCCATCGCCGCCGCGGTGACCGTGTTCACCCTGCTGCTCGCCAGCTATCACGGCTTCCCGATCGTCCTGCTCATCCTGGGCGTCCTGCTGGTCGGCTTCGGCTATCTGATGCGCAACTCGATCCTCGGCCGGCACACCTACGCGATCGGCGGGAACGAGCCGGCCGCCCGGCTGTCAGGAGTGAAGAGCAAGCGCGTCGTCTTCCTGGCCTTCGTGAACATGGGCGTCCTGGCCGCGCTGGCAGGTCTGGTCTTCGCGGCCCGGCTCAACGCCGGTACGCCGCAGGCCGGTATCAACTTCGAACTGGAGGCGATCGCGGCGGCCTTCATCGGCGGCGCCTCGGCCGCCGGCGGCGTCGGCACCGTCCTCGGGGCGATCATCGGCGGTCTGGTGCTCGGCGTGCTCAACAACGGCATGTCGCTGGTGGGCATAGGCACCGACTACCAGCAGGTCATCAAGGGCCTGGTGCTGTTGGCGGCCGTCGGCTTCGACGTCTACAACAAGCGCAAGGTCGGCTCCTGACCCGACCCCTTCGCCCCGCGGTACGCCGCCGGCCCCCGGAGCTGATCCCGGGGCCGGCGGCGTATCGGGGTCGGCCGGGTGGCCGGGCCGTTCAGACCACCGGGGTCGTCGTGCTGCCGCGCACGATGAGCTGCGGTTCGATCACATGGTGCGGGATGGCCGTACGGTCGCGGTCGCCGCCCTCGATCCGGTCCAGGAGCAGCCGGATGCTGGCCCGGCCGACCGCGGCGAAGTCCTGCCGGACGGTGGTCAGCGGAGGTGCGAAGAACTCCGCCTCGGGGATGTCGTCGAATCCGGCGATCGCCACGTCCACGGGGATCCGCACTCCGGCCTCCCGGAAGGCGCGCATGATGCCCAGTGCCATCTGGTCGTTGGCGGCGAACACCGCCGTCAGGTCGGAGCCGCTGGCTCCCCGGCGCCCGACGCGGCCGGCGAGTTCCTGGCCGGCACGGTAGCCGGAGAGCGGGCTCCAGTCGCCGATCAGCGGCGGTGGCACGTCGGCGCCCGCCTCGTGCAGGGCCGCACGCCAGCCCGCCATGCGGGCCGCCGCCTCCAGCCAGTCCTGCGGTCCGGCCACGTGCCAGACGGTGCGATGGCCGCACCCCAGCAGATGGTCGGTGACCAGCCGGGCACCGAGGTTCTGGTCCACCGACACACTGGGAATCTCCAGGTCGTGGCCGCCCTCGACGGTCACCACCGGGAAGGGGTGCCGCAGCTCGAAGAGCGCGGCCGCCGCCTCGCGCTGCGGGGTGATGACCACGGCCCCCTCGACGCCCCATTCACCGAGGTGCTTCAGCGCCTCGGTGAGGCTGAGCCGGCTGAGCGCCCGCCCGCTCACCGTCGAGACCATGTACCCCTCGGCCCGGGCCGACTCCGCCAGCCCCGCGACCGTGCTGGCCGGGCCGAACAGCGTGGTGTCCGCCGCGACCACGCCGAGCGTGCGGGTGCGACGGGTGGCCAGGGCCCGCGCGGTGGAGTTACGGCGGTACCCCAGCTCGTCGATCGCCTTCTGCACCCCCGCCCGCGTCACCTCGCGCACGTTCGGATGGCCGCTGAGCACCCGGGAGACGGTCTGGTGCGAGACCCCCGCCAGTTGGGCGACGTCCGCCATGGTGGGGAGACGGGTCTCTTCGGCAGGCCGCGGCACAGACCCTCCTGGAGCTGACACGATACGAGCGGGTGTAATTGTTAACGATAACAAAGTTGTCGGATCAGGAAGACAAGCGATGACGACAAGCACGCCGACCAACTGGGCCGGCAATGTCACTTTCACGGCCCGCCAGGTGCACAGCCCGACCTCGGTCGAGGAGCTGCGGCACCTCGTGGCCTCGGCGGAGAGCATCCGCGCGCTCGGGACCGGACACTCCTTCAACCTCGTCGCGGACACCGACGGTGATCTCGTGCGCCTGGACGGCCTGCCGCCACGGATCGACATCGACCGCCGCGCGTCGACCGTGACCGTCGCGGGCGGACTACGGTACGCGCAGGTCGCCCAGCGGCTGCACCAGGAGGGCTTCGCCCTGGCGAACATGGCGTCGCTGCCGCAGATCTCGGTCGCGGGCGCCGTCGCCACCGGCACGCACGGCTCGGGCAACGGCCTGCGCGGCCTGGCCTCGGCGGTGGCAGGGCTGCGCCTGGTCGGTCCCGGCGGCCGGCTGACCGAGCTGCGCCGGGAGAATCCGCGGGACCGGCTGCCCGGCGCCGTGATCGGGCTGGGCGCCCTCGGCATCGTCACCGATGTCACCCTGGACATCGAGCCGACCTACGACGTCGCGCAGTGGGTCTACGACGGGCTCTCGCTGGAACGGCTGTCGGACGGTTTCGACGAGGTCTCCGGCGCCGGCCACAGCGTCAGCGTGTTCACCGACTGGCACGCGGACACCGCCCAGGTCTGGCTCAAAACGCGGACGGACCAGCCGGGCGCCGGGCACCCCGGCGAGCGGTGGCTGGGAGCCCGGCACGCCGACGGCCCGCGCCACCCGATCCCCACCATGCCGGGCACCTGGTGCACCGTGCAGTCGGGCGTCCCCGGACCCTGGCATGAACGGCTCCCCCACTTCCGTCCCGACTTCACGCCGAGCAGCGGCGCGGAGCTGCAGTCCGAGCTGATCCTCCCCCGCGCGGCGGCCCGCGAAGCCTTCGCGGCGCTGCGCGACCTCGGCAACCGCATACGGCCCTGCCTGCAGATCGCGGAGGTCCGCACCGTCGCGGCGGACGATCTCTGGCTCAGCCCCGCCTATCGGCAGGACTCGGTCGCCCTGCACTTCACCTGGCACGAGGAGACAGCGGCGATCCTGCCGGTCCTGGCCGCCGTCGAGAACCGGCTCGTACCGCTCGGTGCCCGGCCCCACTGGGGGAAACTGACCACCCTCGCACCGGAGGACGTCATCGCCCGCTACGAACGGGCCGCTGATTTCGAACGGTTGATGGCCCTGCACGATCCCGCCGGGGTCTTCCGCAACACCTTCGTGGACGACCTGTTCCCCCGCCGGTCGTAGCCCGCTCCGCCCTCCCCCGGGCGAGCCGTGGCGCCCGGCGGGAAGGGGGGGTCCGATTCAGCGGGACGGGGCCGGGCCCGTGCTCCGGCGCAGCACCATTTCCGGTGGCACCAGGATGTGGTGCCGGGAGTGGCCGGCGCCGGTCAGCTCCTCCACCAGAAGCTCCAGCGCGCGGCGGCCCAGCTCGCCGAAGTCCTGGCGCACGGTGGTCAGGGGCGGGGAGAAGTAGGCGGCCTCGGAGATGTCGTCGAACCCGACGACGCTGATGTCGCCGGGGATCGCGCGGCCCGACTCGTGGAGCGCTCGGAGCAGCCCCAGTGCCATGTGGTCGTTGGCGCAGAACACCGCCGTGACCGCGGGGTCCGCCGCGAGCCCCAGCCCCGCCTCGTATCCCGAGCGGGCACTCCAGTCCCCGCTCCGCACCGGAGGCACCGGCGCTCCCGCCGCCTTGAGCGCCTTGCGCCAGCCGTCCTGGCGGGCCGTGGTCTCCAACCAGCCGGGCGGGCCCGCGACATGGTGCACCGTGGTGTGCCCGAGGTCGAGCAGGTGCCGGGTGGCGGCCAGCGCGCCGGACTCGTTGTCGATCGCCACCACCGGTACGCGGGACTCGCTGCCGGACCCGACCGCGACCACCGGCACAACGGTCGACAGCTTCCCGATCGCGCTCACCGCCGACGTCTGCGGCGCGATCACCGCGATGCCCTCCACGCCCTGGTCACGAAGCCGGTCCACCGCTTCCTGCACCGAGCGGCTGTCCAGGGACCGCAGACTCGCCACACTGACGAAGTAGCCCGCGCTGCGCGCCGCCTGCTCGATCCCGTCCAGCATCGAGGCCGGGCCGTAGAGCACACTGCCGAAACTCACGACACCGAGCGTCTGGGAGCGCCGGGTGACCAGGGCCCGCGCCGCCGAATTGGGCCGGTAGTCCAGCTGCCGGATCGCGGCGAGCACCCGGTCCCGGGTCTCCTCGCGTACGTGCGAGGCCCCATTGAGGACCCGCGACACGGTCTGATGGGACACGCCCGCGACCCGCGCCACATCCGCCATCACCGGCGGACGCGCATCAGGATCCATCCGTCCGCTTCCCACGTGTCGGCCCTCTCATCGGCGAGTACCTGCGGCTGCACGCCCTGGGGCGACCTTCGCACGGGCATGGGGAAGAGTCTATTTGTTCACGATCACAGAACAAGGCACGGCCCGTCGGCGGCCCCAGAGTGACGGCCTGCTTCGTCGGCCGCTGCGCAACGGCCTAGGTCAGGACCATCCAGCGGCGGCCGTCCAGCAGTTCTCGGGCCGCGTCGAGGTGGCCGGCGTGGCAGGCGGTTTCTGTGATGACGTGCAGCAGGACGTCCCGGAGGGTGTGGAGGTGGGGTTCGCCGAAGAGGTGGTGGGGCCACCAGGCCAGGGGTGCGTCCGCGGCCGTGCCGGTGATGACCGCGTTCGCGAGGTCCGTCTCCCGGCGGTACTGCTGGAGGACGTCGGCGGCCGCGGTGTCGGGTCCCACCACCCACGCGTCGTCGATCTCGTCCAGCCTGCGGATGACGTCCTTGTCCCCGGTGAGGACGGCACGGAACCAGAATCGCTCGACGTCCAGGGCGAGATGTTGGACGAGCCCCAGGCAGTTCCATCCCGACGGCAGCACGACGCGGCGCAGCGCGTCCGCGTCCAGCCCGTCGAGGATTCCCAGAACGTGCCGTCGCTGTCCGTCCAGGGACGTCAGGAGTGCCCTGATCTCGGCATCCGGTGTCGGTTCCTGAGTCACTGCGCTCTCTCCCGGATATGGCCGCCGGTCCCGGTGGCCGCCGGTCCCGGCAGCTTCTGTCGGTTACAGCTCCAGAGGATCTCCGAAGCGGCGGTGCCGTGTACAGGGGGTGGCGGCAGACGTGACGAAGCTGCCGCGCCCGGACTCCGCTGTGCTCCGCTCGCGCGGCCTCAGGGCGGCAGCCCGATGGGCGATCGCCCGGCTGCGGCGCGCGGCACCTCGCGACACCTCCCCCGCATAGAGACACGAGAGCAGACACGGAGCCGGCAGGCCAGCAGATTCGGTGGCTGCGGCGGCCGGCCGCTCTCCTACCGGCGGACTCAGTGGTGCGAGCGGCTGACCGCCCAGCCCGCGAGGCCGGCAGCCAGGCTCAGCGCGGCGCCGACCGTCAGCCTCCGGGGCCAGCGGACAGTGCCACCCGGCGACTCACCCGACTCCCCCGGCTCCGCCTCGCGCTCGCCGGCCCCGCCGTCCCCTTCGAAAGGTGAGTCGGTCGACGTCAGCCGGGCCACCACGTACTCCGGGAGCGCTTCCCAGCGCACCGCACCGCCCTGCGTCCGCGCGGCGGCGAACGCCGCCGACGGGTGGGGCGCCCGCGAGCCGTCGCCGCTCTCCCAGAACTCCCGGAACCGCTGCCGGCAGCGGCGGCGGCCCTCGTCCAGCACGCCGGCACCCGTCGTCGGATCGAAGCGCCGGACGCGCTCCACCACCCCGTCGATCACGGGAATCCGCCGGCCGTGCTCGTCCCGTAGCGGTGCTCCAGGCTGTCCCGCGCTGCCCTCCAACTCGCCCAGCTGGACCCGGAACATCAGCACGAAGTCACCGGCGGCCGTGCCGCGCACGACCCGGTATCTGCCATGGCCCGGCGGTGTGGGTTCACCCCCCGCAAGGTCGTACAACAGGCCCGCCAGATCGGCCTCGCAGAGGAACTGCGGGGCCACGACCACCCGGTAGGTCGTCACGTGGCCGCGGCTGATCAGGAACGGCCAGAACTCCTCAGCTGAGGACCGTGCCGTCATTCTCCGGACTCCTCTCGAAGGCCTGCAGCTCCTCGACGAGCCGGTGCAGGACGAACTGCGCCGCGGCGGCGTCATCGGTGACCGCGTTGACGCTCCGCTTGCGGAAGGACCTCTGCAGACGGCGGGCCTTGCGCAGTTCACTGGGCGGAATGTTCACGGCGTTCGCGACCGCGCCCGTGCCGGAGGACAGGAAAGCGGCGATCAGGTGCACGGGCACCTGGATGCCACGGGTCGCCAGCACCGTCGACACGGGGGCCGCCACCGTCGAGGCGACGACCCGGGTGAAGTCGGCGAACCAACCCCGCCACTGACCCCGCGCCTCCCGCCGCGCCCGCTCCTGATCCGCTTTCGCGGCATCGTAGGCGCGCGCGACGAGGTCGGGAAGCACCGCCGCGAAGGCCACGTCCACGTTGAGCGGCCTCGGCCGGGCGTTGGCCCGCTTGTGCATCCCGCCGTCGGCGCCGAGGACCGCGAACTCACGGCCCACGGAGCTGACGGGTATCAGCCGCATCCGGCCCGGCGGGACCGGCATCCCCCTGATGTGCCAGTCGCTCCTGCTCGTGGCCAGCACCGCGAAGTCCGGGTGCTCCATGAGGCGTTCGCGGATCTGTCGCAGCGAGTAGTGACCCGCCAGCAGATCCCACTTGGTGATGACGAAGTGGATCGGGCCGTCGCAGTCCTGCATGAGCGAGAACACCTGCGTCATGTCCCGGTCCAGGAACTCCCCGTTGCCGCGCATGAGCTTCAGGACCTTGCGCCCGTCCAGCAGGCCCAGCAGGGCATCGGCGTTCCGCAGCGTCTCCTCCAGCCGGTCCTGCTCGGTGCTCCCCGACTGGGGATCGGTGAGCCGGTCGCCGGCGTAGTCGATGTAGCGGACCTTCAACGCGGTGTACGTGCCGTGCTGGCTCTTCACCTTGCACGAGAACGTCCACTCGGGAAAGACGTTGCCGTCGGTGGGAAGCGGCCACTCCCCCGGGCCCGCGACCTCGTTGTAGATCTGGCCGAGCTTGTACTCCTGCTGCCGGCTCTCCGGCTTCAAATAGCATTTGAGCCGCGGATGTTCGAGCTTCAGCATGTGCCACAGCGCCGCGAGATAGACCGTCTTGCCCGCCCCTGACGGCCCCAGCGTGACAATCGTGTACATCGTCGGCTCTTCCATCGCATCCCCCGAAAGCCTTGTGCCGGGCGCCGCCTTCCCCGGACCGCGTCCCCGGACCGCGTCCTCAGCCTTCCCTCGGGACCCTGCTGTGACACCGGTTGCACCGATTGCACCGCTCCGCGCGACAGCGGGCCCAGTGCCGCTACCATGATCATCTCGGATCAACCGAGCTCAATCTCTGGGGGAATCTTGCGTTTCCAGCACACCATCGTGGCGGGCGCCGCGGCTCTCGCCGCCCTGATCGTCCCGCTCGCCGCGACGCCCGCCGCAGCCGCCACGCCGACCACCTCGGACACCGTGGGCGACAACTCGTTCTCCGGGCGCATGGACATCGGGTGGCGGATCCAGCCGTACCGACTGGACCCCATTCAGATCACCTTGAAGGACACGGCGACGGACGGCTACGCCATCGGCACCCGGCTGATCACGTACGGTGAGAACGGCAAGATCACCTGGAAGATGCGGACCATCCCGTCGGGCCAGGACACCGCCTCCTGGACGACGTACGCCGCTCCGGGCGGTTACATCAACTACGCCTACTTCGAGGTCTGCAAGATCCAGGTGAGCACGGGTGTCATCTCGTCCTGCTGGTCCTCGAAGGTGATGAACGCCCCCTTCGACGACTCCTCGATGAGTCACTTCCAGGGCTGAGCAGCGCGACTGCCATCACGGCGGAGGGGGCACCCGATCATCCGGGCGCCCCCTCCGCCGCCCCTGCGGGCGTCAGTTCACCGCACAGGAGACGCCGTCCCTCCGCCCGCGAACCCGGGTGACGGCGGCCGTACGCCCCGGCCTGCTATGGACGCTTCCTCATGACGGCGCGCTGTCGGTGAGCCTGCGCAGGGAGGCCACCAGTTGGTCCACCTCCTCGGATGTGTTGTAGAGCGCGAGTGAAGCGCGCGCCGCGGTTTCGAGGCCGTAGTGGGCCAGCGCGGGCTGAGCGCAGTGGTGGCCCGCGCGGATGGCGATACCGTCGCGGTCCAACCAGTCGGCCACCGTGGCCGGGTCCTGGCCCGCGAGCGTGAAGGTCAGGACGGCGATCCTGTCGGGTGCGGCGCCCACCGTCTCGAGGCCGGGGACCATGGACAGAGCCTGTTGCGCGTAGGACATCAGCCCTTGCTCGTAGGCGGCGACCGCGCCCCGGTCGAAGGAGGTCAGCCAGTTCAGCGCGGCCAACAGCCCGACCACCCCGGAGATGTGGCCGGTGCCGGCCTCCAGCCGTTGCGGAACGGGCGCGTAGGTGGTGTGGGCGAAGCTGACCGAGTCGATCATGTTGCCGCCGCCCTGCCACGGCGGCATGCTCTCCAGCACTTCCGGCTTCCCGTACAGCACCCCGATGCCCGTGGGAGCGAAGATCTTGTGGCCGGAGAACACATAGAAGTCGGCATCCATCTCCTGGACGTCGACCGGGAAATGGGCGACCGCCTGTGCCCCGTCCACCAGCACCTTGGCGCCGTAGCGGTGTGCCAGCGCCGTCATCTCCCGCACCGGCGGAACGGTACCCAGTACGTTCGACGCATGGCTGATCGCCACGAGCTGGGTCCGCGACGAGAGCAGGTCGGCATAGGCGGTCCGGTCGATCTGCCCGTCAGGTCCGAGGGGGACCGGAACCACTCGGGCCCGGGTCTCCTTGGCGATGAGCTGCCAGGGCACGATGTCCGAGTGGTGCTCCAGGACCGGCACCAGGATGTCGTCCCCCGGCCCGAGGTTGGCTCGCCCCCAGCTCTGCGCGACGAGGTTGATCGCCTCAGTGGTGCCGCGGACGAACACGATGTTCTCCGGAGAGGCCGCACCCAGGAACTCGGCGACCGCGGCCCGGCCCGCCTCGTACGCCTCGGTGGCCTCGCGCGCCAGGGTGTGCGCACCGCGGTGGATGTTGGAGTTGGTCGCGCTGTAGTAGGCGGCGAGGGCTTCGATCACCTGGCGCGGTTTCTGCGTCGTGGCGGCGTTGTCGAGCCAGACCAGCGGATGGCCGTTGACGAGACGCTGCAGTATCGGGAAGTCCTTCCGAGCCGTCTCGGGAGAGAAGCCACCGCTCTGCCGGCCCATTGACGATCCCGGAGCCGCTCCCGGAACCAGAGCCGGAGCCGGAGCGGTAGATGCGCCAGGGACCACGCTCGGGGTTGAGCCCGGGGCCATGTTCGGGACCGCGTTCGGGGTGAGGCCACCCGGGGTGAGGCCGCCCGGGGTGAGGCCGCCCGGGGCCGCGCGCTCCGTAACGTCAGGAGTAGTCATGGTAGTTGTGCGCCTCGACGTTCCGGAGGACGGCGGTGGCGTCCTCCACCAGCACCGCGGTGTTGAAGTAGGCCGTCATCAGATACGAGGTGATGCCCTTCTGGTCGACGCCCATGTTCCGCATGGACAGCGCCGGTTCGACCTCGTCCTGCACCTTCGTCGGCCGCAGCCCCACCACGCCCTGCTCGGCCTCGCCCACCCGCATCAGCAGGATCGAGGTGGTGCTGGCGCCGTTGTGACCCGTGAACCCCACCTTGTCGGAGGGGAGCAGCGGTACTCCCCGCCACGTCAGCAGGGGGCTGCCGAATCTGCTGTCCGTCACCGGGGGCACACCCCGCCGCGTACATTCCCGTCCGAAGGCGGCTATCGCCCTGGGGTGCGCGACGAAGAAGCCGGGCTGCTTCCAGACCTTCGCCAGCAGCTCGTCCAGGTCATCGGGTGTCGGCGATCCGGTCCGCGACTGCACCCGCTGCCCCGGTGCGACCGTGTTGAGCAGCCCGAACTCCGGGTGGTTCAGCATCGACGACTCCTGGCGCTCCCGCAGCGCCTGGATGGTCAGATTGGCCTGGGCGCGGGTCTGGTCGATGGGCCCGTTGTAGAGATCGGCGACGCGGGTGTGCACCCGCAGCACCGTCTGCGCGAGGCTCATGTGGTACTCCCGCGGAGTGTCCTCGTAGTCGACGAACGTGCCCGGGAGTTCCGGTTCTCCGACGTGGCCGGAGGTGAGATCCACCGGCACCTCGGAGCCCGGCACCGGCATGTCCCCGGCGAGGTAAGCGTCGAGTGCCGTCTGCAGGTCTTCGCTGCGGGTGGTCAGTCCGGCCAGCGCGCTGCGGTCGGCGCAGAGCGCGACCCCGGGGGTGAGGGCCTTGACCCGGTAGGGCATCGGCTCGGCACGGGTCCAGGCGTCGAGGTCGAAGAGCTGGCCGTCCCCGATCACTTCGAGCAGTGCGTCCTCGCCGTATCGGCCCGTCACGCGCTTCTCGGCCCGGCCCTCGACGAGCACCCATATCTGATCGGAGGCATCGCCCTCCGAGGCCAGTAACTGTCCGGACTCGAAGCCGACCTCGGTGAAGGCGGCGGCCAGTTCGGTGAGGAGCGCTTCGTCGGTGTCGCGCAGGTACGGCACCTCCCGCAGGTCCTCCGGGACGATGTGGTGGGTGCCGTCCTCGCTGTAGCTGCTGATCAGGTCGTCGCCCAGGACGAAGGTCCGACGGCGGTTGACCCGGTAGACACCCGATTCGACGTCCACCCAGGGCAGTGCGCGCAGCAGATAGCGCGGGGTGATGCCGCGCATCTGCGGGCTGGTCTTGGTGGCGGTGGCCAGCTGCCGTGCCGCGTCCGGACCGAGACTGAGTCGATCGTTCACAAAAACCTCCTCGAAGACGGGCGTCATATCCGGGATGTGGCCAGTGATGACGCCGGAACGAGGTGATCGTGGTCTCCGGCATCCGCTGAGAACAAGGCGGCATTGTTCGTATCAGGCCAGAAATATGCGACTCACGAAACGTGCACCCTCGCGGCCTCGGAAATCCCAGCTGAGCGCACGGTTCCGGCGCCCATACATGACGTAATTTTTTCCCTTATTGAAGCTTTGTGATACCCAAAGAAGCACTTGGGGGGAATTTCGCTCACTTGGGTGCCTAGGGGGCTCTGGCGATGGCTCTACGGGGCCTCCGGCGGACACCCTGTCTCCCGCTCGCCGGGATCCGCCGGAAGTGTGACAGTGGAGAGATGAGCTGGGCGTCATGGACAACCACAGGTGTCTTCGCCGGGCGTGGCGGGGTGCGCACCGACGAGGTCGGAATCCTGACGGGCGACCTCACCGTGCACACCACCTGGACCGGTGGTGAGGCACGTGTCGCCGTGCAGTACAGCGGCTCATCGGACTGGTTCACGATGACCGGCAGCCCCATCCCCTGCCCGTCGGAGGCAGAGAGCCGGACCCTGCACGAGGAAGTGGTCCACGCGGTGCGTGCGGGCACGGCCGCCACCGTTCCACCCCACTGAACGCCGGTCTCCGCAACACGGACGCGCGCCTCTCCGGAAGCCGACGGGAGACGGGGGCGGGACCGGCCGTCGGCCAGACCCCGGCGCGCCGAGGGCCGGCGCCGCGATCCGGACCGGTGGGCGTGTCCACGTCGCGGTCGGACGGTTGCTCATGCCCGGCCGGCGTACGGTCCCGCACCCGGCCCTGCGCCATGACGGTGCGGTCGGTGACCACGATGAGCAGCCGCAGGGCGCTGACGATGACCATGATCAGGGCGATCACGTGCAGACCGTGATCGTCAACGTTGGTGTGGCTTCCCGCCCACCGGCTGGGCGATCGCGCTGGCGAGGTACAGCATGGAGACCAGGACCTCGGTCCGCCCCACCGAGACGTGGACGGCGGCCGCGATCGGCACCAGCGCGGTCGCGATGAGCGAGCTGTTGATCGCGTTGATCGCCGATCCCGTGTACAGCGGCGTCACGAACCGCCAGGAGAACGCGTTCGCGGTGCGGGAAGCGTCCCCCGGCGAACGCCTTGAACCTGGCGCGTCCTCCGAGCCCGGCGCACTCTGCGCGGGAATCACAGACTCTCGCCCAACCGCTCGATCAGCGGCGCCGCCGCCATCAGGGTCTTCAACTCCGCCCGGGTGAACCCACCGGCGACGAGTGCCTTCGCCAGTTGCTCGGACCGGGCGCTGCGCCTGTCCCGGAGCGACCGCTGCCCGGCCTTGGTCATCGACATGACCACGCGGCGCCCGTCGGAGGGATCGGGGCGCCGCTCCACCAGGTCGCGCTCCTCGAGCCCGGCGAGCGTGACTCCCATCGCCTGCGGAGTGATCTGCTCGACCCTGGCCAGGTCGCTCGTCGTGGCCGATCCGGCCCGCTCCAGGCGCGACAGGGCCGACACTTCGGGAAGGGTGAGTTCGCCCTGGACGGGCTGACGTAGCCGTCGCACTAACAGACCGAGGCTCATCTGCAACGCCGAACCGACCGCACTCACATCAAGATCATTCACCATAGTAGGAAGTCTAACTTTCACAGTTGAGACTTTCAATCCAGCTTTCATAAATAGCCGGAACCCGGACAGACGACCTCCTCGCGAAGCGGCGTTTCGCCGCGTACGGCGGTACATCGGGCAACCAGCGCGCATCGCCGCTATTCGATTCGGAAACGCTGCACTCCCCGCTGCCCCACGCGTCACAAATGGATAACTGATCGTGCGTCAATACCCATACGAACTACGGGCCTTGGCCAGGTCGCCTATTCTCCTGTCAATGCTGCTGCGCACCATTGAGGCGGGCGACCGGGGGGATCATGTCGAGGCTGTACGGGGGGACGGTCTTGCTGGAAACCGTGGTGCCCTCGCTGGTCGGGCTCAAGCCGAGCGGCACGGGGCGCATCGACCCACCACGCCGGGGTCATCCGCTGCTGATCAGATGCGTCGGCGGGCGGGGCTCGGGCAAGAGCGCCACTCTTGCGGCCCTCGCGGAACAGTACGCACAGCGCATACCCCAGGCACACGCGGATCTCGCGGCGATCGATTTCGGCCAACCGGGACTCGCCGCATTGGCCGAGGACACCACGGCGAATGCCTCCCGTACGTCTGATCTGCTCTTCTATCTCAATTTCCGGCTGAGCCGGAAACCCGCGGAATTCGGCAAGAAGATGTCTTTCCCCCGGCTGACGCAGGGACTCCTCGCGGTGAGCGGGTGGCAGGCGGAGAGCGCCGACAACCCCGGGCACGCGGTACGGCCGGAGGAACTGGCCGCAGCGAAGCGGCGGCTCGCGGAACTGCTCAGAGCGAGCCAGCCCGACCAGCAAAGGCGCAGGGACAAGGCCGCGGCCTGGGTCGACGAGGTCATCCAGGCGGTCGGCCCGCTGCCGCTGCCCGCGGGGATGGACGCGATGGTGCGGGCCCTGCTGCGGATCGTCGCCGCCGAGCTGTTCAGCCCGCGCGCGCACCGGGGCGGTCTGACGTGGTGGGCGAGCCGACAGGTGGCGCAGCAGGGCGATGCCCACGACCAGCTGACGGAACTGGCGATGAAGTTCCGCGGTGACGCGGAGGACCGGCAGCTGGCCGAACGGTTCCTGATCGCCGCGCTGCTTGCGGACATCGCGGACCACTACGGCTTCCTGCAGGTGGCCAACGGCGTGCCGCGTCCGCTGCTGCTCCTGGACAACGTCCACAGCCCGCTGGGCCGGGTGTTCCTGGACGAGCTGGTGCGGGTGTGGCACGAGGAGGCGGCCGGGTCCCGCAGGGTGATGCGGCCGGTCGTCGTCGCCACGGCGTTGCAGGAGGTCGCGCCGGTGCGGGACGACGACACAGCGCCGTCGACACGGCGCGTGATCCGGTCCTTCTGGCAGGAGGACCGGCCGAACGCGGCGGCCGACTGGATCGTGCCGCTGCGGCTGGCGCAACTGGATCTCGACGAGGTCAAGGACATGTTCGAGGAGGACCACCCGCCACCGGGTGCCGCCCGGCTCATCCTGCGCCTCAGCGGCGGGCGGGCGGGCGTCGCCCACCGTCTGGTCCAGGCCGTCGCGCGACGTGTCCGGCTGCGCGAGGACATCAGCCTCGTGGGGCTCCTCGACATTCCGGCCGCCGCCGACCCGGGACCGTCCGTGAACGGCAGGCTGCTGGAGGGGTTGATCCCGGACGAGGTGGCCCGCGAGCGGCTCACCTACTACGCGCCGGCGCTGGACGACACGGCCGCGTACCGGCTCAGCACGGTCTACCCGCCGCAGGACCCGGGCGGTGTCCCGGTCCAGGAGGCGCTGGCCCATCTGCGCGACAACCAGTGGTCCCACGTGCCCTGGGCCGGTGTCGAGGGACCGTTCGTCGGCGACGCCCCCCTGCGGCTTCTGCTGCTGCACGAACTGAGTGCCCGCACCGGCCGGGTCCCCGGCGCCGAGCCGTGGAAGACCATCCACCGGCGCTGCCGGTCCCTGTACGACCCGTACGACCAGGGCGGTGCCGCCCATCGCCCCGACACGCGCTATCTGCACCACTCGCTCGCGCTGGGCGAGACGGACCTCGTCGTGCGCTGTCTGCACCGGCGGTTCACCGAGCAGGACGCCACGGGGTGGCTGTCCGCCCTGAACCTCGTCTGCGCGGCACCCGCTCCCCCGGACACCCTGCCCGCCCCCGCCGACGACACCGTGCCGTGTCCGGGCTGCGCGGCCGAAGCCGATCATCCCGTCCACCAGGCCGTCCGGCTCCTCGTGAACCAGCTGTGGCACCTGTCCCAGCCGCTGTCGATCCCCACGGCTGCCGCGATCAACAGCATCGGGCTGCAACTGCTCACCGTCGCCCAGAACAGCGGGCCGGAGGCTCAGAAGATCTTCTTCCGTGCCCATGAGGAGTGGCCGCAAGAACTGCACCACTGGACCCAGGCGCCCAACCTGCAGACCTACGGAGTGTCCGGCACATGAAGCTACTGCCCGACGGAAGGCTCTACCGCGCCCTGGTACTCGGTGCCGCGGCCGTCGTACTCGGCCTGGGCGGCTACTTCCTCGTGGCCTGGCTGGTGACGGATGACACGGGTTGCGCGCACGGCGTCGAGAAGCGCGGCACGAAGAGCGAATGCACCGGGGTCACCGACGGAGGCTTCCACTTCACCGAAGCGCTGGCTCCGGTCTTCGGGCGCATCAAGGCCGAGAACGACAGCATCGCCGACAAGTCGCCGGCCACCGTCGCCCTGATGATCCCGATGATCTCCGACAACCCGGCCGAGCAGCACGAGTTCACCGAGCAGGTCCAGGGCGCCTATCTCGCCCAGTACCGCGCCAACCACCAGGCCAACGGGCAGCGGCCGCCCATCCGGCTGCTGCTCGCGAACCCGGGCCGCAACTACGAGTTCTGGGAGCCGGTGGCCCAGCAGCTCGCCGACGCCGCCGCCTCACCGACCGAGAACCTCCGCGCCGTCACGGGCATCAACATCAGCCTCAAGGAGACCGAGAAGGCCATCGCCTTCCTCACCGCGGGCAAGGGCATTCCGGTGGTCGCCGGGCCCATGACCGCGGACGACATCATGAACAGCGCCGCCCGCCCGCACGCCTACCCCGGCCTGGCCCGCGTGGCGCCCAGCAACTCCGACCAGGCAGCCGCCCTGGGCTCCTTCGGATCGGACATCAAACCCGCCGAGACCATGGTGGTGGAGGACGTCCGGCAGGACGACAACTACCTCACGACCCTGCGCCAGGCCTTCGAGAAGCTCGCCAAGGGCGCACCGCACGCTCCGGAGACCTTCCGGTCACCCGCCGACTTCAACGACGAGGGCAACCTCTCCAACGACTTCCACCAGATGGTCCCGGACATCTGCTCCTCCGACGCCAAGACCATCTACTTCGCCGGGCGTCCGGTGCAGCTGCGGCAGTTCCTCATCGAGCTCGGACGCCGCAACTGCGCCAAGCACTACACGGTCATCAGCGGTTCGCACGCCTCCACCCTGACCGTGGACACCAAGTTCCAGGACCAGTGGGGCTCGCTCACCGCGGGCTCCGGAATCACCGTCCGCTATGCCGCCCTCGCGCACCCCGACTCCTGGAGCGGCGACGGTCCCGAGACGCCGGGCGGCTCCAGGAGGGCGTACAAGGAACTCGCCGATCTCGCCACGCTGTTCGGCAACACCTCGGCCACCGGCATCGGCCGGACCTCGCTTTCGGACTCGCGCACCATCATCACGTACGACTCCGTCACCACGGCCATCAGCGGCATCCGCAACGACACCGTGGGCAAGGTGGAGATGCCCACCCTGGACGAGGTGGCCAACAGCTGGCTCCGGCTGCACGGCGGCAACCGCGTCAACGGCGCCGGCGGCTGGATCTGCCTGGACCAGTACGGCAACCCCTACAACAAGGCGGTCGCCATCGTGCATCTGGACCCGGTGACCAAGTCCGCCGCCTTCGACCGGCTGGCCTGGCCCGCCGGTCGCGCCCCGGACGCCAACTGCTCGATCCGCACCGGCGGCTGAGCGGTCCTGCCGAGCAGTCCACGGCTCCGGGCGGGGGCCGTGAGCGCCATGCGGGATCAGAGCGCGCGGCTGAACTCCAGCCGGCCTGCGAAGTTCTCGTACCCGGCGCTCCGGAACGCCTTGGCCATGGCCACATTGGCCCGGTCGCAGTCGCCACGGATCTCGGTCGCGCCGTTCGCCGCGAGAATGCGGGTGCTCCGGTTGACGACCGAGGCCGCGTACCCCTTGCCCCGGTGGGCCGGTGTGACGCCGACGAATCCGATCACCGGCACGCTGGGGTTCTCGGCCGGCAGGCTGACCACGGCAGGAGTGCCGTCCGCGGCGTAGCCGACCTCCCACCACTCCGGTTCGTGCCGCAGCCCGGAGGTCTCCTCGAAGAGCAGCTCGGCCGCGGGCCGCAGCCCGTGTTTCGCCACGTCGGCTGCCAGGCGCGCATCAGCGGTGTCCGCGAGGAGCTCCTCCAGTGCGTCGATGAACGGCTCCCGGCCGATGACGGCGAGCGAACGGAAGTCCAGCCGGTCGTCATCCGCGGGCAGCTCCCCGGAAAGCGTGCGGCGAAAGCGCAGCCCGTCACGGATGAGCTCGAACCCCGCGCCCCGCAGGAGCTCCTCCCGGCGCTGGGGGTCGCGCTGGAACTGCGGGGCCTGGGCGGGCGAGTCCAGGACGTGTTCCAGTTCGGTCGCTCCGAGCTCCCTGGCCTGCGCGGCCACCGCGTCGAGCAGTGCCGTGCCTGTCTCGGGTGAGCCCTCAGGCGCTTCGAACAGCACCATCGCGAGGGGGACGTCGTGGCCCGGTATGGTCCACAGCACCGCGCTGCCGGCCGGCTGCCCGTCGCCGCCCTCGGCGACCAGGCACCACTGCGGCCGCGTGCACCCGCTGTCGAGGAGCCCGCCGAGATACTCGCGGGTCGCGGCGTTACGCTCGGCATCACCGGGATGCTCGACCAGGGCGGGGAGTTCATCGGCGCGGGCGATGCGAATGAGCGTCACAGGGAGCCTTGTCCGTTCGGGGGCGCGGTGGGCGGCGCGGTGATCGATGCCGCCCGGCGAACCTATAGCGCGCAACCGGTCCCGGACCACCTTCTTTCGCGCGATGTTGGGGCTGCGGCCACTCCCGCGTTCACCCGCGCTGTCACGCTGCGCCCGTGGACGTCACGACATTGGCTCGCGCGCTGCTGGAACCGATACCGGCCCACCGGGCGGCGGGGCTCGAAGTCCTGCGCGCCGCCGACGGCGCCGCCGAGGTCGCCATGGTGACGCTGCCGGAGATGACGAGCGTCATCGGTTCCCTGCACTCCAGCGGTCTCATCACGCTCGTCGACGCCGCGGGGCTGGCGGCGATCATCGCCGCGTGCGAGGCCGCGGACGATTTCCAGCACGTCGTTCCGCTCGGGGCGACCGCGTCACTCGACTTCCGGGCGCCGGCCCGCGGCAAGCTCCTGGCGTCCTGCCGGCTCGACGCCGAGGCCCGCCGTGTGCTGCGACCGGTGCTGTCGGGCAAGGCGACCCGGGCCCGCATCACCACCGTCGCCGACGTCACCGATGCGGCGGGAACCCTGGTGTGCCGGGGCACGTTCAGCTGGAGCATCCGCCGCAGTCCCACAACGGGCTGACAGGGATCGGTGACTCCGACCCGGGCCGCCCGGCCCGGCAGCGCTCCGCCACCCGCCGCCGCGCACGGCTTCGCCTACGACATCCGCACCAGGGTCTGGACCGACCTCGGCGACCACTTGATCGCCCACCTCCAGGTCAGCGGACACACCGCCGCCGGCACGGACGGCCACACCGCCGACCAGCTCGCCGTGCTCGCCAAGCACCGCTGGCAGCGCAGCTTCTACGCCTGACGACCGGTGACCGACAGGTCCTGTCGGGCGATGCTCCCGGTGGTGGGGGCGCCCGGCCCTATTCGCTGAGCCCCACCACGCCCCAGCCCCGCCGGGCGGCCTCGGCGAGGACGCGGCCCCAGTCCTCCAACAGGTCGGTGAACGCGTCGAAGTCGCCGACCCAGGCCTCGGGAGCGGCGGCATGCTCGGAGAAGGCCGCGCGCAACCCGCCGAGCCGGGGCCGTACCTGCTCCCAGGTCACGGCCAGCTCCCGCACGCTCTCCGGTGACCGGGCGAGCAGCAGGCCATAGGTGATGCCCGGGTCGTCGGGGAAGAACCCCGGATCCGTGTGCTGCGCCGCACCGTCCGGCCCCTCCCAGATCAAGCCGAGCAGCAGGGCGTCCAACCCGGTCCGCAGCAGTGGATCGGCATGGTCACGCACGGACTCCCACCGCTGCCCCGCCCAGAAGTGCGCCTTGAACGAGCCGCAGGTGCGCCGGAACTCATGGACGGCGAAGAAGGCAGCGTCGGGCCCGCCCGGCCGCACCCAGTCGCCCTCGACCGCCGGCGCCCCGTGGTCCCACAGCCCTGTCTCGTCGGCGTACCAGCCATCCCTCAACCGCGACAACCGCTCCTGGGGCGGCGCCTCCCCCAGCCATGACCAGGCGGCGATCATCACGTTGATGTCCAGTCCCATACCGGGCGAGACTACCGATCGCACGTACCCGGGCCGCCCTGCCGGCACTCAGCAACGCGCCTGAAGCTCTCAGGTGACGTCCCCGTAGAGCCGGAAGATCCGCGGCCCGGCCTCGCCGCGGTCCCGTTCACGGAGCAACGACCAGCAGCGGGCGACGAGTTCTCTGGCCTGGCTGCCGGCCCAAGGCTGCGGCAACAGCTCCGGTGGGAGCAGCGGGTCGGGTTCCATGGCGCGGGTGAACTCCGCGGCGATCTCCACCGCGATGGTGAGCAGTTCGGGTGCGGTGAGTTCCACCGGGTCGTTGAGACGCTCCAGCCGGGGCCTGGCCACCGCGCCGAGGCGGTGGTAGCGGTCGGCGATGGTCTGCTGGGGCCAGAGTTCACGGGCGAGTGCGACGGGTTCCCGCAGGTCGCCCCTGCGCAGGTCGTTCGAGGTGAGAAAGGTGACGCGGTCGAGCACGCCGAGGCGGCGGGCTTCGTCCTCGACGTAGGGCTCCCACGCGTTCGCGCTGACGTACAGGCCGCCCTGCAGGACCGCTCCGCCCAGGCGCAGGAGCGCTTCCCGCAGGGCGTCCCTGGCCGTACGGGACGCTTCGGGTACCGCGAAGGCGGCCAGGTGCCAGGTGCCGCCCCAGGGCGCGAGCCCGGCGTCCTGCTGGAAGGCGTAGCGGACGAACTCGATGTCGGGTGCGATCGCGCGGACGGTGTCGGCGGTGGCCCGCAGCAGTGCCTTGCGGCCACGGCCTTCGTGGGTGAAGGCGCCCTCGGCGACGAGCCGCTTGATGCACAGCCGTACCTGTTGGTCGCTCATGGCGAGTGCGCCGGCGACGTCGTACAGTTCGCCGGCGTCCACGGTGCCGTCCTCGCGGAGCAACGCGTCGACGAGCATGCGGGTCGGGACCTCGACGGGTCCGGCCGCCCCGGCGTCGGGCGGGGGCCCGGTGCGGTGCGACGGGGACGGCGGCGGCTGATGATCGGTCACGGTGTCCCATCCTGACAGGCCGGGACGGCGCGCAGCATGGTGGCCACGGAGCCGAAGCCGAGGAGCGAGCGCAAGTAGGGTGTGTGTTCGGTCCGGACGACCGAGAAGCTCCGCCGCTCGTACAGTTCCCTGGCGCGCGGATTGGTGTCGATCACGTCCAGCCTGATCTCGCGGCAGCCGCGCTCCGCCGCCACTGCGGCCACCTCCTCGATGAGGAGGCTGCCGACGCCCCGGCTTCTGACCTGGGAGTCCACGGCGATGCCGTCCATGACGAGCTGACCGGAGTCCGTGGGCCGGCGTTCGAACAGGGCGAGGATCAGCACCCCCCTGAGGCCCTTGAGGACGCCGTATGCGCGCAGGACGTCCCAGGCCGTTCCCCCGGTGAGCGCCCGGCCGCCGTGCTGATAGCCGGCGAGACCCACGAGCCGCCCGTCGAGGTACGCGCACACGGCACGGTCGGCGTTCAGGTGGTCCGCGATGAACCGCACCGCCCGGTCCTGCGGGTTCAGCGCGGGGCCGAGCTTGCGGCCGAACGCTTCCCAGTACAGCTCGGCCGCCCGCCGCTCCGAGCCGGCGGCAACCCCCCGCCGGACCACGATTCCTGTCCGCGCATCAGCTCCCATGTCGTCCCCGCACCCCTGTCGTCATCGTCATCGCCGACCCTCTGTATCTATCATCCTTCTCACGATCGTATCTTATGCGATAGTTATGATCTCGTTCGATACCCAGGAGGCAATTCATGCGGTCAGGGAACACGCCCCCACGTCGACGGCTGCGCGCAGCCGTCTGGTCGCTCGTCGCGGTGCTGCTGGTGGCCGCGGGTCTCGGCGGCGTGGTGCTGTGGCAGAACTCCTACGACATGGACGAGCACCGTGTCGTCGTCCGCCAGGGCGGCCATACGCTCAGCGGCGTCCTCAGCACGCCCCGGGACGGCCGCACCCGGCACGGGCTGGTCGTGTTCGTCCACGGCGACGGTCCCGTCGATGCCACCCACGAAGGCGGGTACGAACCCCTGTGGGAGGCGTACGCGCGCAGCGGCTACGCCTCCCTGTCCTGGGACAAGCCCGGCGTCGGCGGCACGCCCGGGGACTGGCTCGGCCAGTCGATGGACGACCGGGCGGACGAGGCCGCGGCCGCCATCGCCTGGGCCCGCTCCCGTCCGGACATCGACACCGGGCGGATCGGGCTGTGGGGTGCCAGCCAGGCCGGCTGGGTGCTCCCGAAGATCGCCGCGCGGACAGCCGTGGCCTTCGTCATCGCCCTCTCCCCCGCGATCAACTGGCTGCGGCAGGGCCGCTTCAACCTCCTCGCCGAACTGCGCGCGGAAGGCGCCACCCCCGCGCGCATCCAGCGGGAGACCGTCAGGAGCGACACCACACGCCGCCTGCTGGAACGGCGGGCGACCTTCGAGGAGTACGTGCGGACCATGGGCGGCCCGGACGCGATGACCGCCGGCCGCTGGGGGTTCATCACCAGGAACTACACCTCGGACGCGACAGCCGATCTGCCCGCACTGCGCGGCATACCGGTGCTGCTCGCCCTCGCGGGCCAGGACGTCAATGTGGACACCGCCGACACGGAGTCCGTCTACCGCGCCGTGCTGGCGCCCGCCGGCCGGCTCACCGTCCAGCACTACGCCGACGCGAATCACTCGCTGGTCAAGCACTCCGTCGAGGAGTCGGACCTCAGGATCACCCTCACCGCCCTCTTCGCCCCGCGATCCCTCTTCGCGGACGGCTTCCTCGACGACCAACGGCAGTTCCTGCGGGAGCTCCGCGCCCCCGGCGGGACGGCCCGGTGATCCGCGCCTCCCGCCGGTCGCGGCCGTGTCTCACGCGGGATGTTCCGAGCAGAGGCAGCTGACGCCCTTCTCGATCCACTCCTGACCGGCCCAGTCCGGGTGCCGCTCGATCATCAGCGCCGATATCTCGTCGATGATCGTCTGCTCGCCGACGGCGGAATCGCGGCGGATCCACGTCTCGTCGCGCAGGAGCCGCAGATAGTCGCGGACGTCCGCCAGCAGTTGCGGCCCGCCGACGTCACCGTGACCGGGAACCACGACCTTCGCGCCCTCGGCGGCCAGCCGCTGCATCACGGCAAGCCAGCGGGTGCCCGAGACGTCGGCGTCGTACGGCGGGAACCACGGGAAGATGGCGAACTGGCCGGCCTCCACGAGGTCGCCCGTGAACAGGACATCGGCGTCCGGCACTCTCACCACCTGATCCCCCTTGCTGTGCGCCCGCCCGGTGGCCCGCAGCTGGACCACCCGGCCTCCCAGGTCCAGGTCGTACGCCTCGTCGTAGACGACATCGGGTTCCACCGGTTCGACTCCCCGCAGCCGGCGCGCCACCGGCTCCCCGAGCCCCTTGAACATCTCCAGATAGCCGGCGCCCTTCACCTTCAGGTCCTCGGCCTGGGCCCGGTTGACCAGGAACGTCGCCTCGCCGGCGAAGACCTGTGCCCCGAAGGAGTGCTCGGGGTGGAAGTGCGTCGTGGTCAGGAACAGCCGGCGGCCCCTGGCGTAGTCCGCCGCGAACTCCAGCACCTTCGCGGCATTGGCGGGGCCCAGGCCCGTCTCGACGACCAGAACGGATTCCTGACCGCCGATGATGCCGATGTTCGGGACGAGCTGGACCCGCCGATCCGGGATGACCACCAGGTCACGGGCGAGTTCCCGCACCTCCGTGACCTGTACGACGGGGTCCTGCAGGACGTGTTCGGCCATCGTGGCTCCTGGGTCTTGTCGGCGATCGAACCGAGCCGGCAGTGCCGTGACGACACCCGGCGGTCCGTCCGGTGCCTGTCGTGGCAGGCCCCGTGGTCCCAGTCAGCCGCGGGATGCGCCAGGTGTCCAAGACCGATTCCTGCCCGCCGATACTGAGCGGGTATCGTTGCTGTTCATGGACTTGCGGACGCTGCGCTACTTCGTGGCGGTCGCCGAAGAGCTCCACTTCGGCCGGGCCGCCGCACGACTGCACATGACCCAGCCACCCCTGAGCCGGGCCGTCCAGCAACTGGAGTCCGATCTCGGCTGCGCACTGCTGCACCGCACCCCCACCGGTGTCTCGCTCACCGACGCCGGGGCCGTGCTCTACGACGAGACACGCACCCTGCTGTCCCAGGTCGAACAGCTCCGTAACCGGGTAGCGGCCGCGGGCGGCACCGCCACCCTCACCATCGGGACCCTCGCCGACAGCGCCGAACAGGTCGACACCCGGCTGGCCGCCGCCTACCGGAAACGCCACCCCAGCGCCCGGGTCCGCATCCGCGAGGCCGACTTCACCGACCCGACCGCCGGACTGCGGGCCGGCCTGGTGGACGTGGCCCTGACCCGGGCACCCTTCGACGACACCGGCATCACGGTCCGCGTGCTGCGCTCCGACCCTGTCGGCGTGGTCCTGCGAACCGACGACCCGCTCGCCGACCGTGAGAGCCTGCGACCGGACGATCTCGCGGACCGGCGATGGTTCCAGCTGCCCGAAGGGACCGATCCCGCGTGGCGGGCCTTCTGGAACGGCCCGCCGGCCACCGCCCACCGACGGGACGGGACGGTCGTGCGCACCGTGCACGAGTGCCTGCAGTCCGTCCTGTGGGACGGCGCCGTGGGACTGGCGCCACTCGCCCACGCCCTCCCCGAGGGCCTGACCTCCGTGCCCTTGATCGACATGCCGTCCAGCGATCTCGTCATCGCCTGGAACAGCAGCGACACCAACCCGTTGATCCGCTCCTTCGTCCACCTCGCCGCAACCGTCTACCGACCGGCCTGAACCGCAAACTGCCGTCGGCAGGCAACTCGGCCCGGCTACTCCCGGCCGCTCCCTTGATCGATCGCGAACGCGATGATCATGCAGCGGGCTTTCGCTTGCGTCCCCCATGGAACGTGCTGGTCTTCCGGCAACGGCGGGGGTCGCGTGCTCCGTTGCGGTGAGATGCCGTTCTCGTCCGTGCAAAGTCGGCGTGTTGGGGCGGTTTTCGTGGTGAATGTGTGGTGTTGATCGTGGGGTATGTGCCGCAACCCGTGCGGCACTTCCTCCACAAGGAGTTGTTGATGTCGCGTTTCACCAAGGCCACTACGGTCATCGCCGTCATGGGATCCGCCCTGTTCGCCGGTGCGGGCATGGCCTCCGCCGACGCGGGTGCGCACGGGGCGGCCGTCGGTTCGCCCGGTGTCCTGTCCGGCAATCTGATCCAGGTGCCCGTGCACATCCCGGTCAACCTCTGTGGCAACACGGTCAACGTGATCGGTCTGCTGAACCCCGCGTTCGGCAACACCTGTGAGAACTCCTCGGATCACCACATGACCGGCGACGACGGCCGCGGCGGCGACACCCACGGCCGCCCGCAGGGCACCCACCACGAGAGCGGACAGCAGGGCAGCAAGGGTCACGGCGGCAAGGACGACTGCGACCACTGATTCGCGGCCTGCTCGACGGTGTGCCGGACATCCCCCCGAGGAAGGTTCGGCTCGCCACAGGGCACACGCTGATCAGAAGATGCCGATGGGCCCGCCGGACGACCGCCGGACCCATCGGCATCGGCATTCCCGCGCATCCTCTGCATGAGGCGCTGTCCGCCGCGGCTCCCCAAAAAAGCGACGTCGGCACGGAAATCAGGCGTCCGCCAACGCCGCCACCACCGACGCACGCGCGGCACGGCTGCCCGGCAGCAGGGCCGCACACAGGCTCGCCCCCGTGGCGATCAGCGCATACGCGACCAGCTTCGCGATCGGGACGCTGAGTACGGCGCCGCCCTGGCTGTGGCCGATGAGATGCTCGAACGCCCCGGCGAACGACACCCCGAGCAGCAGCCCGATGAGGGTGCCCAGCAGGGCCGTCAGCACGGCCTCCACCCAGAGCATCTTCATCATCCCGCCGCGCGAGAGCCCCAGGGCGCGCAGCAGTGCGGACTCCCGGGAGCGTTCCACGGCTGACAGGGAAAGGGTGTTGGCGATGCCGAGGACGGCTATCACGATCGCCATGGCCAGCATCACGGTGAACAGGGTCAGGGTCGACTGCGCACTGCCGGACAGGTCCGATTTCTTCTCCGCGAGACTGCCGATGTGGAGCAGCTGGAGCGCGGAGACGACGTCCTGGACGGCCGTGCGCGATTCGACGATGTTCACGCCTTCCCTGGCCAGGATCCGCACTTGGCTGTCACCGGCGGGTGCGAAGCCGCGGAGGAAGTCGTCGCGGGGCAGGAGGACGTCGAACCAGTCGATTCCGTGCCCGGTGTAGACCTGGTAGATCAGGGTGAGCCGGGCCGCGACCGTGCCGGCCCGCGGGGTCGCGACCTTCACCGTGTCACCGAGCTTCAGGTGCAGCGTGGCGGCGAGCTCGTTGGAGACGGCGGCCGTGCCGGCGGTGAAGTCGGCGAGGGAGCCGTTGCGCACGTTCGGCCGGAAGAGCGAGCCGTAGGCGCTCGATTCGACGGCACCCACATCCGACGGCCGCCCGTTCACATCGGTCTTCGTACCGTCGACCGCGGCGACATGGGCCAGTTGAGGTTTCTTGCGCAGCTCCGCCGCCACGGCGAACGGCACACTCTGGTCGGAACCGGCGAGCGGGTCGACCGAGTAGTCGTAAGGATTGTGGGACTCGATCCACTGCGACTGGGTGACCATGGCCGAATCCTGGATCACGGTGAACAGACTCATCAGCATGACGCCGACGGAGAGCGCCGCCATCGTCGTCGCGGTCCGCCGCGGGTTGCGCCGCGCATTGGCGGCCGCCAGTTTCGCCGGGGTGCCGAGCAATTTGGCCGGCAGCCAGCCCAGGATCCGCGTCAGTGGTCCCACGACGTCCGGCCCGATCGCCAGGACCGCGAGGAAGACCAACGCGCACCCCGTACCGATCACCTTGATGCCGGCGTAAAGATCCGTCGAGCGGGTGCCGATCGCGATGACGGCCATCCCTGTGAAGCCCAGCACGGTCGCCGTCCAGAGCCGCAACGCGCCGACCCGGCCGTGGGAAGCAGTCGTGTCCGGCTGTTGGCGTACGGCGGATATCGGCGCCACCGTCGTCGCGGCGCGCGCCGGTACCGCCGCGGCGACCACCGTCACGACGATCCCGGCTGTCAGGGCGGCGACAACCGTGGTGCTGTGCACCACGACACCGCCCGCGGGCACCGTGGCGGTGGACAGGGCACTGACCACGGACCGCAGCCCCGCCGCTATGCCGATCCCCGCGAAGAGTCCCGCCACCGAGGCGAGCAACCCGACCACCGCCGCCTCCAGCAGGGTGCTGACGAACACCTGGTTCCGGGTCGCGCCCACACAGCGCAGCAACGCCAGTTGCCGCATCCGCTGGGTGACCAGGATCGTGAACGTGTTGTAGATGACGAACGCCGCGACGAGCAGGGCCGTGACGCTGAAGACCAGGAGGATCTGCGGGAGGTTTCCGGCGATCTTCGCGCGGTGCAGCAGCGTGGCCCGGGTGAACTGCTGCCCGGTCAGGACCGAGAGGTCGGCGGACGGACCGAGCACCGCACGGATGCGCTCTGCCAGTTGGGACTGCGAGACCCCGGCGGCGGCACGTACATCGATCTGGTCGTAGCCGGTATGCCCGGTGACGGACAATGCCACGCCGGGCTGCAGGCCCACGACCGTGAAGCCGTTGGCCCGGTTGTCCACCCCGAACTCCATGACCCCGACCAGCCGGAACCGCCGCACCTGCTGATCGTGCGCGACGACCTGAACATCCTGACCGATCGTCAGATGCCGTTCCGCGACGGTGTCCTTGTCGACCACCGCCTCATCGGGCCGGTGCGGCGGTGTTCCCTCGACGACCGTGCCGCCGCTGAGTGCGACGTCGTCCGGGATCGCCAGCGCGCTGCCGGCGATCCCGTCGGTCGTCATCACCTGCCCGTCGATGTCCCGCATCGGTGCCGGCGCCTTGAGCCGCCCGGCCACCGCGGCCACCCCGTCGACACGGCGCACGGCGTTCAGCACTTCCGGGGTGAGGACCGTGACACCGGGCTGTGCCGCGAGCCGCTGCTTCGCGGCGTCCGACGGTTGCACGGCCGCGTCCACGTTCTCCGCGGCACGGGCGTAGCTGTGGTCGAAAACCTGATGGATCGAGTCGGTCATCATGAACGTGCCCGCGATGAACGCGACCCCGAGCACTATCGACACCGATGACAGCAACAGCCGTACTTTGTACGCCCTGAGTCCGGCCAACGTCACACGCAGCACAGCTACCCACCCCCGTGGTTCGGGAGCGTCGGCCGCTCCCGTCCCACCAGGGTAACCGGGCCCCACTCACCCCAGAGCGTCGAGCAGTTCCCGCTCCCGCTCGCTGCTCAACCCGGCCCGGCGCGGCCGGTCCAGACCCTCCTGGCGCTCCCAGCGCAAGGTGTCCGCCAGCAGCTCGGCCCGAGGCCGGTGTCGCAGGCCGGCCGCGCTCGCCGCGTCGCCGTTGCGAGCGCTGAAGCCGAGCCAGTCCTGGTCGGTCATCCACATCGCGAGTGACTCCGGACCCATGAACTCGCCGACCTTCTGCGCGAGCAGCCAGCCGGGATCGGCTTTCACCACCCGGCCGGTGTGCCCGCCGATCTCCCGTGACAGCGCGATCCACTCCCCGAAGGGCACGATCGGTCCGACCGCGTTGTACGTCCCGGTCGTCCTCTTCTCCGCGCAGTCGAGCAGCCATGCCGCGAGGTCCCGGGCGTCGACCGCCTGCGTCGGGATCCCGGGGGAATCGGGTACGAGCATCGGAGCCAACGGTTCGCGGGCCGCCCGCCCGACCCAGTACCCGGTGCGGCCGCTGTGGTCACCGGGGCCGCCGATCAGTCCTGCCCGGGCGATGAGGAGCCGGCCCCCCACCGCGGCCGTCGAGGCCTGCTCGCACGCCACCTTGGCTTCCCCGTACTCCTCACGCCCGACTTCGTCCCCCTCGGCAGCCGGGAGCAACTCGGCCGACTCGTCCGCGTCCGGCTGCGCATGCGACGCGTACGCACTGACCGACGACACGTACGACCAGTGCCCCGCCCGCTCGCCGAGTGCCGTCAGCGCCCCACGGACGAAGCCCGGCTGCCAGGACACCTCGACCACGGCGTCCCAGTCCTGGCCCGCCAGAATCTCGTAGGCCGACGCGTCGCGCCGGTCCGCGGCCACCAGGGTCGCGCCCTCGGCGACTTGGCCGCTCTCCCCGCGGGCCAGGCACGTCACCCGGTGCCCACGCTCCAGCGCCAGTCGCGAGACCTCGCGCCCCAGCCATGCCGTTCCACCCAATACCAGGATCTCCATCCGCCCACTCAAACACCGACGGCGACCCCGCGCGCCCCCACTTCACCGACAGCTGAGAGGTTCGCCGAGAGCGGAGCGGCCCTCGTAGCGAGGTCCCGGGCGGGGCGGAGTCCGCTGTGGCTCGGGCGGGTGACACGCGGCGCAATCACCGCGCAACAAGCTCCCGATAGGAGAGGCTTATCCCGTTCGTCCCCTGTTGCGGGGGTCATCACTGTGGGATCCGGGCTGTGCCGGCCTGATCCGACAACCTGTCGAGAGGACCGCGGATGTCAGTGTTCAAGCGCCGGATCGCCGCCGGAATCGGTGCCATCGCCCTCATCGGGGGCGGGTTGCTCACCCTGGCCCCCGCCGCCGACGCGGCATCGAGCGCACCGGTGGTGTGCGACACGAGCAGCGCGGTGAGCAAGAAGACCGCACACAACGGAAACATGATCATCGAGCTGCGCTACAACGCGTCCACCCGCTGCGCGTGGGGTCGGATCAGCCGGTCGAAGCTGGGCAACCAGGTGTGGGTGGACCGGTCGTCCAACGGCGGAGCGACGTGGACGGGCCCGATGGGGATGACGTACCTGCGGTCCGGCACAGGCACGTTCACACCCGCCTTCAACGACGCCGGTTACGTCATGAGGGCCTGCGGCTACAACGGCACGGTCATCTGCACCGGCTGGTACTAGGGCACCGGACTGGAGTCCCCCGGGCCCCTCAGTGACCTGCGGGGTGTTCCGTGGCCGCCCCGTCGAGGATCTCCCGGTCCCGGCCGGCCCGGGAGCGGTCCTGGTCCGAGGCGTGGGTGATGTCGAGGAAGACGTGGTCGGCCGTCGGCCACTTCTCCCGCATCTCGCTCTTGATCCGCCCGGAGATCTCCTCGACCTCCTCGCTGTCCAGCCCGCCCACCAGGTCCACCCGCGCGGCGACCAGTGTGGAGTCCATGCCCAGCCGCATGGTCAGCAGCGAGGTGACGGCGTCGATCTCGGGCTGTTCTGCCAGGAAGGACCGTATCCGCAGTTGCAGCCCGGGATCGACGGCCTCACCGATCAGCTGCCCTCGGGCGTCCTTGCCGAGCCGGTAGGCGACGTAGATGAGCAGAACGCCGATGGCCAGGGACGCGCCGGCCTCCCACTGCACCTGCCCGGTGGCCATGTGCAGCGCCATTCCGGCGATGGCCAGCAACACACCGATCACGGCGGTGCCGTCCTCGGCCATGACTGTCCGCAGCGCCGGATCGTCGGCCACCCGGATCTGCTGCAGCAGGCCCCGGCCCGCCTCGCGGGCCTGCCCGCGCACCTGCAGCAGCGCCTTCGCCAGCGACGCCCCCTCGGCGAGCAGCGCGACGACCAGGACGCCGAGTCCCACCAGATAGCCGGAACGGCTCTCCTCACCGCTCGAATGCAGCGCTTCGACACCCTGGAAGACCGAGAAGCAGCCACCCATCGTGAAGATTCCGACCGCGGCGAGCAGCGACCAGAAGAACCGGTCCTTGCCGTAGCCGAACGGGTGCTCGTTGTCCGGGGCACGCTTGCTGCGCTTGAGCGAGGCCAGCAGGAAGACCTCGTTCATGCTGTCCGCCACCGAGTGGGCGGCCTCGGACAGCAGGGCGGGAGATCCCGCGAAGAGCCCTCCGACGGCCTTGGCGACGGCGATGACCAGATTGGCACCGAGCGCCATGATGATCGTGACCTTGGTTTTGCTGTCCTCTTCCGACCGGGACCCGGCCGCTTTCTCGGACTGCTGTGTCATCAGCGGACTGCCCTCCCGATCGCTACTGTCGGCTTCGCCTACCCGTACCGACCGATGGAACACCCGCACACCCGGCTCCGTCCGGTGACGCGCCGTCACCGGTCGGAGACCCACGGGAGCCGCGTCAGGGCGGTCCGAGCCAGGTCCGCAGCGCCCACCACCAGTGCAGGGTGTCCATGACGGCCGCCCGGCTCTCCACGGTGACGGCCTCCAGCGACGTCCCGACGGTTTCCTCGAAGCGGGTGAGCCGGTAGCGGATGGTGTTCGGGTGGACGTGCAGGGCCGTCGCGGTGCGGTCGAAGCGCTGCCCGTGATCGAGGTAGGCGAGCACGGTCGCCGCGAGTTGCCGGTGGAAGGAATCCGCCGGGTCGAGGGCTCCGAGGAGGGTCCGGCTCAGTAGGTCCGCCATGGCCGGCTGGGTGGACAGCGCGCTCTGCCCGGCGAGGTCGGTGACGTGGTGCAGGCCGCGCAGGCCGAGCTCTTCCGCGGCTCCAAGAGCGTTCAGGCACAGTGCGTACAGGGGGCGGATCCGGTCCAGCGGGGCCTGCGGTGCGACCACCACCAGCGCCTGGGCGTCGGGCGGTCCGGACGCGGGGAGCCGGCCGGCGATTCCGGTCAGCTTGCCGTCGACCAGGCCGAACAGGCCGGGGTTGGTCGCGAGCTGCCGCTCCATAGCGCGGGCGCGCAGCGGGTCGGTCACATCCGACACGACACAGTGGTACTGCCCGTGCGGTTGCAGCCCGGTCTCGGCCAGCTCGTCGGCGGTCAGCGTGCGGGCGTCGTCGAGCAGCAGCCGGCGCAACACCTGGGTGCGGGCGTCGCGCGCCGTACGGGCCAGCTCCAACTCGGCATCGTGGTAGCCGGTGATGACGTGAATCTCCAGCGCGCCGGTGTAGCGGTCCGACTCCAGCAGAACCTCCAGCATGAGCTCCGCGGGCACGCCTGCCGCCCGGGCCCGTTCCATGGCGATCTGCACCGCGCGGCTGCGGCCCGCCTGGACGCCGCGCAGCAGGGCGGTGATCGGCACGCCCTGCGCGGCCCGGTCGGCACCCAGCAGGGCGGCCGCCTCGAAGTCCGGATCGACATCCGGCCGGACCTGGGGGTGGATCTCGGGGCCGGAGTCGGGTCCGAGCTCCGGTCCGCGTTCCGGTCCGCGTTCCGGATCGCCGGGTTGCCCGGGTCGTACGAATGCGGCCAGCCCGGCAGCCAGCATCACCTCGACGTGCCGCCGGTTCTCCGCGGGCGGAAGCCTGGCCACCTCAGCGGACTCGGCACGCGCCGCCGCGACGACCTCGTCGACGACGGCCGGGTCGCCTGCCATGGCCCGGAACACCGCGGTGAGAGCGCTACGACCCGGTTCAGCCACCACGTCTTACCGCCTCCGCCCGGTATCCAGGGACGCTTGGTGCCGATTCACAACCGAAGGCCAGGTCATTGGGGACCGCTGCCTATCGGTGGTGCGAGCCGCCTTGGTTTCCTTTGGACTACCGAAAAGTAACACCGGTGTGCCGTGCTGGAGACCCCGCCGTCCGGCACGGCGCCGCGCCGTCTCCGCCCGGGCCGCTGTGAACTCCCGGTCATCCAGCCCCCGTTCGATGCATCCGACCCCCGGAGTTTCCATGACCGCAGTCAAGCGCCCGAGGACTTCCCTCGTGCTGCTCGCCGCAACCCTGGCCCTCGCCGCCCTGTGCACCGCTCCGGCCGGCGCCGAGCCCAGAGCCGCCGACCCCCTCAAGGAGGTGCTGTTCGTCGGCAACAACTGGGACGGCACCGCCGATGTGGTCCGCTCCACCGGCACGTTCGCGAAGGTCGGGCACATCAACGTGATCCCCGACAAGGTCCAGCGGCTCACCGAGATCTACCTCAACCCGGTACGGCTCGCCATCTACCTCGCCATCCAGCAAGGCCCCGGCGAGGGCCACGACCAGTACGTCGACGACATGTACACAACGCCGGACGGAAAGTCCGTGGTCGTCTCCCGACCCAGCTTCGGGGACGTGGTCTCGCTCGACCTCGCCACGGGGAAGGTCAACTGGCGCTACGGGGTCGCTGGTTACCGATCCGACCACATGGCGCTCTCCCCCGACGGCCGCCGCGTCGTCGTCTCCGCCTCCCTGGCGAACGCAGCCTTTGTGATCGACATCCAGACCGGCCGGCAGCTCGGCTCGTTCCCGACCGGCGACAAGCCGCACGAGAACGTCTTCACCGAGGACGGAAAGTATCTGTGGAACATGTCGATCGGTGAGGTCCAGACGAACCTCGACGCCCCACTGTGGGACTGGACCAAGGGCGACCGGCACATCACCGTCGTCGACGGCGCCACCTACCGGCCGATCCGGACCATCGACATGCGGGCCCGCCTCAACGCGTTCGGCCGCTCGGACCTCTCCAATGCCGTCCGCCCGGTGGCGTTCTCCCCGGACTGGTCGAAGCTGTACTTCCAGGTGTCCTTCTTCAACGGCTTCGTCGAGTACTCGGTCGCCACGGACACGATCACCCGGGTCAAGACCCTGCCGGAGAACCCGGCCACCGATCCGGACCGGACCACCTGGCCCAACGACTCCCGCGACCACGGCCTGTCGATGAGTCCGGACGGTGCCAAGCTCTGCGTCGCCGGCACCGTGGACGACTACGCGACGGTCGTCGACCGGACGACACTGCAGGAGGGCCCGCTCATTCCGGCGTCGAAACCGTACTGGGCCACGCTGAGCGGGGACGGCAAGTCCTGCATCATCTCCGAGAGCGGAGCGAACCAGATCACCGCGATCGACTTCGCCACCGGACAGAAGATCCTCTCCGTCCCCGTCGGCTACCACCCGCAGCGCGTCCGCCTCGGCCACGTGGCCGCCGACTGGACCGGACCGGCCACCGGCTGACGGTACGGGACGACGATGCGGCGGAGGTGGCTGCCGCGGGTCGGTCACTCCGGGGCGAGGTTGGCGGCGAGGGTGAGGAAGAGGTGGAGGTTCGCGACGTCGCCGACCGGGTCACTGGACCAGGGGGTGGCTGCTCCCGTCCTCATGACATGAACCCTGCCTGCGGTGACGCGGCATTCCTGGACATGGGACCAGGGCAGCTGGCCCTTGGCACGGGCGCCCAGGCCCGTGCGGGAGAGCGTGAACGAACCGAAGTTCACGGTCCCGCCCTCGAGGACCGCTTCGAGGGCTGCCTGGCCCTGGGCGCGGACCACGGCGTTCTGCATCCACGGCCCCCAGGTCTGGGGGCCGTCGTAGAACTCGGTGATCGTCGCGCTCGTCCTGCCCGGGCCGACCGCGGAGTAGGTGTAGGTGGTGGGGCCGGGAACACCGTTGATGAACGTCTGGGTGATGTTCTGGTAGAGCCGGACGGACTCCCAGCGGAGGGCGACGATGCCGTCGCCGAACTGCGGGTGGACGATGAGTCCGTGCTCGAACAAGTGCAGACGCTTCGCCGCCTGTCTGCGGCTGAAGTTCGGCAGCCGGCTCAACCACCAGTAGTACAGCAGGCCCGGGATCACGAACATCGCCAGGAGGTTGACGGTCGCGAAGAGGTGGAGCGCAACGAGCCCCTTGCCGATCGGCTTGGGGGTGAACGAGCCCTGCAGCGCGCCGAGATGATGCTGCGCTGCCAGTTCGCGGGCTTCGGGCGGCAGAGTGTTCGCTGCTGTCATGGACGTCTTCTTCGATCGCTCAGGGATCATCGCTGTTTCCGCGCGATCAGTTGGGCCAGCAGCCGGGTGCGGGGAATGATCCGGTCGACCACGACGTGTTCGGAGTCCGCGTGGGCGCCGCTGCCGACACCGCCGAGGCCGTCCAGCGTGGGGCAGCCCACGCCCGCGGTGTAATTGCCGTCCGACGCACCGCCGACGGCGATCCCCCGCAGTGGCTCCTGACCCAGTTCCGTGGTGACTCTCGCGGCGAGGGCGAACAGCTCGGCTGACGACTCCGGTTCCATGGGTGGTCGTCTCCTGCCGCCCAGCACCTCCAGCCGCGCCCCGTCCGTTCTGGCGGTCAGCCCCCGCATCAGAGCGTCCGTCCGGTCCTGCGCCTCCGGACTCGGCACCCGGACGTCCACCGATATCTTCGCGAGCGCGGGCACCGTGTTCAGGGTGCTGCCGGCCGAGAGGAGCGTGGGCGTGATGGTCGCGGCTCCCAGGGCGGAGCCGGCATTACTCACGCCGGACCCATTGACGGAGGCCGCCAAGTCAGCGATGGCCAGGACCTGGTGGGCCGCCTCGACCGCGGCGTTGACTCCCTTGTGCGGCTCCCGACCGGCGTGCGCGGCCTTGCCGTGCACCACCACCTCGTAGCGTGACGTGCCCTTGCGGGCCGTCTTCAGCGCACCCTGTTCCTTCGCGGAAGCCTCCAGGACGAACGCGGCCGCGCACCCACGCGCGGACTGCTCGATCAGCTCCCGCGAGGTCGGCGATCCCACTTCCTCGTCGCCGTTGACCAGCACGCACACACCCTCCAGGGACGGCAGCGACGCCAATGCGTGGAACATCTGCACCAGCCCTGCCTTCATGTCCAGGACCCCCGGCCCCTGGCCAACCCGTCCACCACCGACCAGGGATGGCTTCGCAGCGACCCCGTCGGCCACACCGTGTCGTGATGCCCCACCAGCAGCACCCGCGGCGTGCCGAACACCCATCGCAGGTGTGTCACGCCCTCGATCACGATCCGCTCCGGCTCGACGCCCAGCAGCCGTGCGCCCAGCGCGCCGACCACTTCGGCGCTGCGGGCCAGAGCCGCATGGTCGGCGGAGAAGGACTCACAGACGACGAGTTCCTCCAGGTCGGCCAGCATCGCCGTCAGCTCGGTCACCGCTCCCGCGGTCACCGGCCCGGCTCCATCTCGACCCGCAGTAACAACAGCACGCTGCCTCCTCGGATGTGATCTCAGGAGTGGCGGTATCGCTGCGTTCCGGTCCGACGGACGCGACCACGGCCACGGATGTGACGTTAGGACGGGGCAAGGCATTCCACCAGCGACTACAATGCATCGCAGCCATGCATGGGGGGAATGTGTTTGAGATCGACGCACTGCGTCTGCTTGTCACCGTCGCCGACACGGGGTCGTTCACCCAGGCCGCGGTCCGGCTCAGCTACACACAATCCGCGGTGTCCCGCCGGATCGCCACGCTCGAACAGCGGGCGGGCGGGCCGCTGTTCGAGCGGCTCCCCCGTGGTGTACGGCTGAACCCCGCAGGCCACGCGCTGCATCGCCACGCAGTGGACGTGCTCGATCGCCTGGCGCGGGCGGAACGGGAGGTCGCCGCCATCCACGCGGGGCACGGCGGGACGCTGCGTGTTGGTGCGTTCGCGACCGCGAACATCTCCCTGGTGCCCGCCGCCCTGCGGGCGTTCCATCAGGCACGGCCCGACATCGAAGTCATCGCCGTGGAAGGCCGCAGCAACGCGTTGGTGCAGCGCCTCGCGGACGGAGCTCTCGACCTTGCCGTGGTCAGCGACTACCCGTCCGGCCTCCCGACGGCCGAGGGCGTTACGACGACCCAACTGCTGCAGGACGAGCTGCTCGTCGTTCTCCCCCGCGAGCACCGGCTGGCCGCGACCGCGACGATCGACCTGCGCGACCTGCGCGACGAGACGTGGCTCCAGGACCCACCCGCCGGCCGGCCCACCCTCCTCGACGACGCCTGTGCCCGGGCGGGTTTCACTCCCCGGAAGCTCATCAGAATCGCCGAGTGGACCGGGAAGTTCGGCTACGCCGCCGCCGGCCTGGGCGTCGCGCTGGTCCCTGCGCTGGCCGCGTGGGCAGTCCCGGCCGAACTCGTACTGCGCCCGCTCGACAGCCCTCTCCCCCGCCGGACCATCCACACCGCGCTACCCGCCGCCCCGCTGCCCGCGGCGCTCACCCTGCGGGATCAGCTGCACGAGATCGCGGGCGGAGCCGCCACCCGCTGAGAGCCGCCCGACCGGACGTCGGAGGCCCCGCGTCAGAGCCCCTGGTCAGCGGCCGCCGCGCTGGGTGACCCGGCCCAGCGCGTCCGCGAGCAGGAAGGCCGACCGGTGAGCGTCCGTTACCGTCACACGGATGAGCAACGCCTTGGTCTTCGGGTCGTGGTCGACATCGATGTGCCAGGTGCCGGCGTCGCTGATCCCGAGCGTGGTGCGCGCCTCGTGGACCAGGCCGGGGAGCCGTTCGTACGGCAGGGTCCGCAGGTCGATGGGTGGGTGAGCAGCGGTCGCATCAGCCGGGCCGACGCCGCGGGCCGACATCCGGTGGTCCTCGATGGTGAATTCGACGGCCATCGGCGAGTGGGCCGCGATCATCGCGTCGGCGGTACGGCGCATCCGTCCGTCCTGCAGCATCGACTCCGAGGTCTGTGCGGTCGTCGTGCTCGACGAGGAGGTGGTCGTGGAGGACGAAGAGCTGCCCGTTCCAGCGGACTTCACCCCGTCCCCGCCCTCATCGCGGAACAGTTCCGCGCGGAACAGCAGAACGACGATCGCCGCACCGATGAGAATCCCCGCGACGCCGATCAGGCAGCACGAACCCCACTTGGTCGGATCCTTCACCAGACTGGACTCGGGCGCGGAGTCGAGCAACGCCTCCGCCGCCCTGGCCGCCCACTCCTGGTCCGGTTCGGTGATGATCCTGACAGCCCATGGTTCGTCGGCGGGGTATTCGACCACCACGATGCCGCGCGGCCGGTAGTCGGGAACGTCGACCAGGTTGATCGGCTGGGAGAACTCGACCCGGTAGGCGGCCCGGTCGTCCGGCGCCACCGTCAGGACGAACCTGATCGGAACGTCCGCCGACTCACCGCTGGTGGCGCGCCGGCTCTCGATCATGGCCAGCGCCCGGCGCTTCTCCTGAGGTGGCGTCCGCGCACGCTTCAACCGCCCCGCGACGGTCATGACCACGACCGTCAGAACGAGGAGCCCGCCGCCGACACACCACAGGGCCACGTTCCCGATCACGATCCCGACGACGACGCACGCCACCGCGGCACCGGCCACCCCGGCGGCCAGGAATCCGCGGACCAGGGCGACCGGTCCTGCGCGATGGGGACCGGGGGTTTCAGTGATCGTCACGGAGCGATTGTGCCGTGAACCGGCATACACCGAAAGATCTTTCCGCGGACCGCCGGCAGAACAGTCGATTTCCTCCCGGCAACCGCATCGACCGCATCGAACGAATCGGCCGCATCGACGGTACCGACCGCACGGCAACGCAGCGAACGGAAAGGCTAGGCAAGCGTGAGGACATGGCGCGTGGAGAATTCCGCACAGATTCCCTCGCCGTCCGGGCCGTACACGAACTCGGCCAGAAAGGGATTGCGGTTGGCGGTGGCCAGCGGCAGCCACGCCAACAGGTTGCCATAGCCCCCGCAGACCGCCTCCCCGCCGTCACCACCGTGAACGGCGGTCACATCACTGCTCAGTTCCGTGCGGTAGACGTCGTAGGCGATGCGCAGCCCGAAGGCGCTCAGCTCATGCTGGGGTCCGGTGCCGTCCTCGTACGGCGTCCGGTCGAGGGAGCACTCGTCGCCCCACCGGAACAGCGTGGCCGCCCCTGCTCCGCAGGCGTACTCCCACTCGTCGGCGCTCGGCATCCGCGCACCGCTCTCCGCGAGCAGGGCCGGCATGTCGGCAGGCAGCTCGGTGAGATCCACGTCCTCGACGCTCATGAGCACCGTGGCCAACGTGACGGTCCGCCGCGGACCGACCAGCTCGGCGAGATGCGCCTTCAGGTCCGATCCGTAGCCGAAGCCCTCTTCCAAGCTCTCCGCGTAGTCGGCGAGTTGCCCCGCAGTCGGCTGCCAGGCGTCGACGTCGAATCCGAGCGTCACTTCGCCGCCGGGTATCAGGGCGAACTCCCGCCCGTCCTTCTCGATGCGGGCGCGGTGCCACGGCGCGCCAAGGTGCTCGACGGCGCCGACCAGGGACACGCGGCCGCCGACCCGGTCGGCGGCCAGCTGCGCGAAACATCGGGCGGCCGGCAGGTCGAGCGACCGCCACTGGTCAAGAGTGAGATCGGCGAGAGACATGTGACGCAGTCTCACACGGACCACTGACACAGCCCCCGCCAGGCCGGCCGGACCCCCGTTGCGCTGCTGATTCCGCATCGTTCAGTAGGTTCGCAATTCATGTCCGGGACACCGGACCTTTCGTCCGGAGACTTCTGCGGCCGACGTCACCGTCGTAGAGTTGCCCAATTCCCAGCCAGGAATCCGGGCGAGGATTTCTCACCCCATATGCATTGCTATGGAGTTGATGTGCGCAGCATGCTGTCGTCGACGACAATCCCCGGGAAAGCGGCGATCCGCCGTCCGACGCGTCCGGGAAGGTTCCGCCGGTCCGCGCTCGCAAGTGTCCTCAGCGCGGCGGCTCTGGTGATGATGGTCCCCACCGACGCGAGCGCCTCCATCCTCCAGTCGCTGCCGCAGAACGCCGACGGTCTCGAGCAGTCCTTCTCCCCGGCCTTCGACTACGACGGGGACGGCTGCTACGCGACCGCCGCCATCGGCACCGACGGCACCCTCAACCCCGGCCTGAAACCGGGCGGGGATGTGAACGGCCACTGCCACGACTACCCCCAGCTGGCGAACTCCAACACGTACTCGCGCGAGAAGTGCAACAACGGCTGGTGCGCGGTCGTGTACGCCGGCTACTTCGAGAAGGACCAGGCCACCCTCGGACCCGCGGCCATCGGACACCGGCACGACTGGGAACACGTCGTGGTGTGGATCAACGACAACCAGGTCCAGTACGTCTCGACGTCGCAGCACAGCGGCTGGAAGTGGTATCCGCGCTCGTCGGTGCGCTTCGACGGCACCCACCCGAAGGTCGTCTACAACAAGGACGGCGCCTCGACCCACTTCTACCGCCTCGCGAACAACAACGACGAGCCGCCGGAGAACGTCACCGGTGGCTGGTTCTATCCGCGCCTCGTCGGCTGGAACGGCTACCCGACGGGTCTGCGCGACAAGCTCATGAACGCGAACTTCGGCGCTGCCACGATCAAGATTTCGGACAGCACCTTCAACGACGCCCTCAACAACTCCAAGCCTGCCGGCATCCCGTTCGACCCCTACGCCTGACATCGATCGGCCGTCCGGTGGCGTAGGTCCGACGGCTGCGCGCGCTGCGCAGGTGTTCGACTCTTTTCGGTTGATTCTCGGCCACATTCCCCCGGCACGGTAGCCGTGCGTAGAGCGCTCGCGTACGTTCAGTTCTCGTTGCACATGGCCAGCAGCGACAGCGGGGGTCCGGCCGTCGTCCCGTGGGGGGAACGACGGCTGGACCTCCGGTTCTCTCTTCGCGCCCACCCGCCTCTCCGGCGACGGTCCCACGCCACGCTTGCGGCGCGGACGACCAGGCGCTTTAATAAATGAACGTGCATTTACTAACTGGAGGGGGTCATGGTGACAGGACGCCCTCGCGGAGTGGATGACGCGGTGATCCTTCGTACGACGGCCGAGGTGGTCGGCCGGGTGGGTCCCGCGGGGCTCACTCTGGCGGTCGTGGCCCGGGAGGTGGGGATGGTCCCCGCCACGCTCGTGCAGCGGTTCGGTTCCAAGCGCGGTCTGCTGCTGGCGCTCGCCGAGCAGTCCGCGAAGGACGCCGGAGCACTCTTCGGACGCACGCGATCCGAGCACGAGCCGGCCCTCGATGCCCTCGTGACGCTGACGGTGGAGTCGATGGCCCCCATGGCCTCGCCCGAGATGTACGCCAACCACCTGGCCTTTCTGTGCATCGACCTGACCGATCCGCAGTTCCACCAGCACGCCCTGGCCGTTCACCAGGCCCAGGGGCAGGCGGTGGAGAGCCTGCTGGCGGAAGCGGTGTCCACCGGCGCGCTGCGCGCGGGAACGGACACCGTCGCTCTGGCCCGGTCCGTACAGGCAGCCACCGCCGGCACGGGCCTGATGTGGGCGCTCGACCGCCAGGGCACCCTCGCCCAGCGGCTCCGGCAAGGGATCGACGCCGCGCTCTCGCCCCACCTCCAGCCACCCGACCGGTCAATCCTGGAGAAGCAGTGAACAACGATGAGATCCGGCCACTGACCGGCAAAGTGGCCCTGGTCGCCGGAGGCACCCGGGGCGGTGGGCGGGGTGTCGCCGTCGCCCTCGGCGCCGCGGGCGCGACGGTGTACGTCACCGGCCGCAGCAGCGCGGCCGGACCCTCCGACCTGGACCGGCCGGAGACCATCGAGGCCACCGCGCAGGCGGTCACCGCCGCCGGAGGCCTCGGCATCCCGGTGCGCACCGACCACAGCCGGCCGGCGGAGGTCCGCGCCCTGGTCGACCGGATCGCGGCCGAGCAGAGCGGGCAGTTGGACATCCTGGTCAACTCCGTGTGGGGCGGCGATCCGCTCACCGACTGGGAACACCCGCTGTGGGAGCAGGACCTGGACACCGGGATCCGGCTGCTGCGGCAGGCGGTCGAGACGCACGTGATCACCAGCCGTTTCGCCCTGCCGCTGATGGTCGCCCGCAAGAGCGGCCTGGTGGTGGAAGTCACCGACGGCAACACCGCCCGCTATCGCGGATCGTTCTTCTACGATCTGGCGAAGTCCTCCGTGATCCGCCTCGCCGTCGCGCAGGCGGCCGAACTGAAACCGCACGGCGTCGCCGCGGTCGCGATCACGCCCGGCTTCCTGCGCTCGGAGGCCATGCTGGAGACCTTCGGCGTCACCGAGGACAACTGGCGCGACGGGGTGGCCAAGGACCCGAACTTCGCACACTCCGAGACCCCGGCCTATCTGGGACGGGCGATCGCCGCACTGGCCGCCGACCCCGGCATCATGACCAAGAGCGGTCGGGCGCTGGCCACCTGGGGCCTGTACGAGGAGTACGGATTCACCGACGCGGACGGCACACAGCCGGACTTCGCCGCCCACTGGGCCGCGTCCCTGGAGAAGGAGTACGGGCCGCTCGGAGAGCCGCTCTGACAGCACCGGGTGGCCATAACGGCGTCCGCCGAGCAGTTCTCCGTCCATGGATATGAACTCCGTGCGATACGCGGCGAGTTCATACGGCCGCGAAGCAGTCCGGCCGAAACCGGGGGAAGCACAGCTCCCGGCACGCTTCTCTTCTCCAATGATGAAGCCCTGAACTGCAGCGATGAACTCTACGCGCGGAGACTGTCGTTGACGGCGCAACGAGGCCGTGCTATTCAGATCTGGCGCCACGTTGGACTAGACCTAGTTCACGTTCTTGAACAAGCGCTGGAAGGCCCCCCACATGAAACTTCGTTCCAAAGTCCTCGCTCTGGCGACCGCAGCGGGCATAGCCGGCACGCTCGGCCTGCTGGGCGCCAACGCCGACGCGGCGTCCCCCTCCGTCGCGCCCGGTGGCAACTTCAACCTGTCCGTATGGCAGTTGCAGGAGCCGGTCGGCTCCCCCGGCTCGCCGACCACCATCTCGTCGTCCCGGCTCCAGGGCCCGAACGGGTTCCAGGACTCGTACTTCTACACCGACACCCGCGACGGGGCCATGACCTTCTGGGCGCCGGAGAAGGGCGTCACCACCCCCAACTCCAACTACGCCCGCTCCGAACTCCGTGAGATGAACGCCAACGGCAGCTCCGCGAACTGGTCGCTCAGCGGCGCCCACAAGCTCAACGCGACGCTGCGCGTGGTGTCCGTGACGTCGAACGTCTGCGTCGGACAGATCCACCTCGGCACCGGCGGATCCTCCACGAAGCCGCTGATCGAGCTCTACTACCACTCCAACGGCGACATCGTCGCGGGCCTCGAGAACTCGCCCTCCGGCGGCCAGACGCCGCACACCGTCGGCCACGTGGCGGTCGGCAAGACGTGGAGCTACACGATCGCCGTCTCCGGCGGTCACACGATCGACCTGACGGTCAACGGCAGCACGACGCACTACGCGATCCCGTCGTCCTTCAACCCGTACAAGCAGTACTTCAAGGCCGGCTCGTACAACCAGTCGTCCTCCGACAGCACCACCAAGGGCGCGCGAGTCGCCTTCTACGGGCTGACCGTCTCCCACAGCTGAGCGGTCCCCGCAGAGCACACGGAAGGCCCGGTGCCCAGGCGCATTCCCCTGGGTCGTTGCCCCACGCAACGCGGCACCGGGCCTTTCGCGGGTGCACGGAGGCGGGCCTGACCGGATCACGCCGCTCGGCCCGCGGCACCGTGGACGGGCAATCCCGCGCTCACCTACGGTAGCGACGACACCGGGGAGGGCGACGTGACGGTCAGGATCATCCGCGGCGCGGGCAGGTACGCCTGTCCGGAGGACTACTGGGCGCTGTACGACGACGCCGGCTTCAACGAGGGGAACAGATCCGGCGAGATCCTGATCTCCGACCAGAGCATCGCCGATCTCCAGGACCACGGCTTCAACGACCGCGCCTCGTCGATCGTGAACCACACGCGGTACTACGTCGGCTGCTTCGACCATGCGGACTACGGGGGCCGGGAGATCGGCCTGGACCCGGGGCAGGGCCTGACCGGTGTCAGGAGAAGCGGGTCAAGGGGTGCGGGCCTCCTCGACGACTGTCCGATCGAGGACCTGAACGACGCGGTCTCCTCTGTGCGGCTCGAGGAACCCGCCCCGCAGCTCGCCTCGCTCACCGCCGGGATCTACACCCTGGCCAACGTCAACAGCGGCAAGGCACTCGACGTGGTGAACGCCGCCTCGGCCTCCGGCGCCAACGTCCAGCAGTACCAACCCAACGGTTCCAAGGCCCAGTTGTGGCGGATCAACCCGCTCGGCGATGGCGTCCACATCGTGATCAGCGCCAACAGCGGCAAGGCTCTGGACGTGAGCGGCGCCGGCACGCACAACGGCGCCAACGTCCAGCAGTGGGAGGCCAACGGCTCCAACGCCCAGAAGTGGCTGATCCACCGACTGGCGTGCGGCAGCTACACCCTGACGAACGTCAACAGCGGCAAGGTCCTCGACGTCGACAACGCCAGCACGGCCAACCACGCCAACGTCCAGCAGTGGGAGAGCAACCAGACCGACGCCCAGAAGTGGCTGCTGAACAGGGTCGGCTGACGGCCTAGAAGGCCGGCGGACCCTGTTCGATGCGGCGCAGCACCGGTGCGAGCCGGTCGAGTTCATCGCTGGTCTGGAGCTGACGTTCGTCCCACCAGGTGGCACCGGCGTCGAGCAGCGGCCCGATCAGGTCGTGCGCCTTGGCGCTGTCGGCGGGGCTGGCGCCACCGAGGACGAACTCGAAGGGCACCTCGTGCCGGTCCTCGCGATGCCGCCGGACATAGGCGACCAGGTCCACGACCTCCTCGACATGCGGTACGTGGCCGTGTTTGGCGGAGGTGAACAGCGGAACCGCGCCGTCCCAGCGGGCGGCCCGCCGCATCGGCGGACGGTTCGGCCAGAATCCGGCGATCCAGACGGGCGGGCGGGGGCGTTGCACCGTGGCGGGGAGCAGGGTCACGTCCCGCACTTCGTAGTGCTTCCCGTGATGGTTCACCGGGTCGCCCGACCAGTAGCGCCCCAGCAGGTCCAGTCCCTCGTCCAGCCGCTCGGCCAGCACGACCGGGTCGGTCGGCTCGCCGAAGCTGCCGTACTCGTCCTCGATCGGCCCGCCCAGTCCCGCACCGAAGATCACCCGTCCGCCGCTGAGTGCGTCCAGGGTGGCCACCTGACGGGCGAGCTGCTGGGGACGCCGGCGCGCCACCGGAGTGACCAGCGTGCCCAGTTTGATCCGGGAGGTCGCCAACGCCGCGGCGGTGAGCAGCATCCATGGATCCCCGAAGGCCTGGCCGCGTCGCTGGATCTTGTCGTGGACCACGTGATCCCAGACGAACAGCCCGTCCCAGCCCGCCTGCTCAGCCGCTGCGGCAACCGTCGCCACCGCCCTTGCGTCGGCGAAGTCCCCGAAGTTCGGAATGTTGATCGAGAAGCGCATCCCCGCATCCTGCCCCCTCGCGGCAGGCGCGGCAATCATGCCGCCCGAGGTCTCACGATCAGTCGCGGGTGGGATCGGCGGGCCGCGGGAGCGGGGGCGCGAAGGTCACATCCGAGGCGTGGGCGATGACCTCGGCCTCGTTGCCGAGGGCCCATTCGGCGACCCGTGACACCGTGGCGGCCGGGATCCCGTCGCTGATTCCGGGTGCCGCCGGGATGTCCTGCGTCGCGTGGGCGTCGTGCGGCAGAACGACCCGGTATCCCAGCGCCAGAGCCGTGCGGGCCGTCGCCTGGACGCACATCTCGGACATCACCCCGCAGACGGCGAGCGCGTGCACCCCCGATGCGGTCAACAGGGTGCCCAGTGACGTTCCGTTGAAGCCATCGTCCTTGGGCTTGCGGATCACGACTTCCGCGGGGCCGGCCTCGATGGGGTGGTGGAGTTCCCAGCCGGGCGTGTGGGGCTCGTCCTCCGCTCCGGCCGGACCGTCGTTCTGGAGATGGACGATGAGCGCACCGCTCTTCCGGGCCCGTGCGATCAGATCCGTCGTCCGGTCCACGAGCCGGTCCGCCGCGGGCACCGCCCCCGCACCGGAGACGAAGGCCGACTGGACGTCGACGACGATCAGGCTCTGGACGGGAGGTACACGATTGCTCATGGCGCCCATCATGACCGGGGACGTTGCGCACCTCCACCGGATTCCGAGCGGCCTGCGGCGCCGGGCTCGGGGCGGCGGACCGGTAAATCATGTGCGGACCCGGTAACCGGTTGACAAGGTGGGATCATGACCTCTCAGCACGACCCCGTCGCCGGCTCCGCCATCCCGTCCCAGGACACGGAGCCCCCGGGCACAGAGCCTCAGGGCACGGACTGGACCACCACGCCCGTCACCGCGGACCTCGTCCGCGGCGCGCTCGAGCTGGAGTTCACCGAGCACGGGGTGCTGCCGCACCGGCTGCCCGCGCGGGCCCGCGCGCAGTGCTCCGACGGGCAGCTGGCCATGGTGGAGGCGCAGCCTTCCGGCGTTCGGCTGGTTTTCCGCACCCGGGCCACCGCGGTCGAGCTGGACACCCTCCGCACCAAGATGGCCTACCAGGGCGCCCCGCCACGTCCGGACGGCGTGTACGACCTGCTCGTCGATGGCCGCCTCGCCGGGCAGGCCGGTGTGACCGGCGGCAATGTGCTGCTGGTGGACATGACCACCGGGTCGGTGGAGAACCGGCCAGGACCGGTCGGCACCGTCCGGTTCCCCGGTCTGCCCGACCGGATGAAGAACGTCGAGATCTGGCTGCCCTACAACGAGATCACCCAGCTGGTGGCGCTGCGCACGGACGCCCCGGTGGAGGCGGCGGAGGAGGACGGCCGTGTGTGGTTGCACCACGGCAGTTCGATCAGCCATGGTTCCGACGCCGCGAGCCCCACCACGACCTGGCCGGCGCTGGCCGCCTCCCTCGGTGGCGTGGCGCTGATCAACCTCGGTCTGGGCGGCAGCGCGCTGCTCGATCCGTTCACCGCCCGCGCCCTGCGGGACACCCCGGCGGACCTCATCAGCGTCAAGATCGGCATCAACCTGGTCAACACCGACGTGATGCGGCTGCGCGCCTTCACCCCGGCCGTGCACGGTTTCCTCGACACCATCCGCGAGGGGCATCCCACCGTTCCGCTGCTGGTCGTCTCCCCCGTCCTGTGCCCCATCCACGAGGACACTCCCGGCCCCAGCGCACCCGACTTCAGCAACCTGAGTGAAGGGAAGATCCGGTTCCTGGCCGCGGGCGACCCGGCGGAACGCGCCGCGGGGAAGCTGACGCTCAACGTCATCCGGGACGAACTGGCCCGTGTCGTGAAGCAGCGGTCGGCCGACGATCCGAACCTGCACTACCTCGACGGCCGTGAACTCTACGGTGAGGCGGACTTCGCCGAGCTGCCGCTGCCCGACCAGCTCCACCCGGACGCGGCCACGCACCGCCGCATGGGCGACCGCTTCGGCGCCCTGGCCTTCGGCGCCGGCCGGCCGTTCGCCGCCGAGCGTGCCTGAGACGTTCGCCCCGCACCGGAGGGTGCACGGGGCAGCAACGGAATGCACGGGTCGCCGTGCGAAGATCCATGGACCGCGCACGATCGCCGAGGAGGACGAGAATGTTCGCGATATCGCTGGGTGACGGAGCCGAACTGCGGCCGCTGGAACCTTGGCGGGCCGAGGAGTTCCTCGCCCACATGGACCGCGGCCGCGAATACATCGGCCAGCACGTCGGGCTCCCCGACGTGACCGCCGACCTCGACTCGGCGCGGAACTGGCTCCAGTCGTACGCGGACAAGACCGCCGCCGACGCCGGACGGCTGTACGGCATCTGGCTCGACGGGCTCCTCGTGGGCGGCGTCCTGTTCCGGGTCTTCGACGCGAAGGCCGAGACCTGCGAGGCCGGTTGCTGGCTGGAGCCGGCCGCCGCCGGCCGCGGGCTGGTCACCCGCGCGGTGCGTGTGATCATCGACTGGGCGGTCGAGGAGCGCGGAATTCACCGGGTGGAGTGGCTGGTGTCCTCGAAGAACACACCGAGCATCAACGTGGCCAAGCGGCTCGGCATGAGCCGGGACGGGGTCCAGCGCGAGAGTTCCCTCTATCGGGGCATCCGGCAGGACACCGAGATCTGGTCGGTGCTCGCCCCCGAGTGGCGTGCCGCGCGTGCCGCCGATCCCTCCCGGTCCCAGGCCTGACGCCGCCGCCCGATCGGGGCCACGACCTGCGTACTGGCCGGGCGGAGAACGCCCGGCCAGTACGTACGCCATCCCGCTACGGACCGGTCGAGCGCCTCAGTACTGCTCCGCCACCCAGTCGTACCAGTCATCCATCCCCTCACCCGTCGTCGCCGACACCGTCAGCACCCGCACCTTCGGATTCACCGACCGCGCGTACTCCGCGCAGCGGTCGACGTCGAAGTCGACGTAGGGCAGCAGATCGATCTTGTTGATGATGACCAGATCCGCGGCGGCGAACATGTACGGGTATTTCAGTGGCTTGTCCGTGCCCTCGGTGACCGAGATGATGACGACCTTGCTGCGCTCACCCAGGTCGAACATCGCGGGACACACCAGGTTGCCCACGTTCTCCACCAGGATCAGCGAACCGGGGGCGGGAGACAGGGACCCGAGGGCGGTGTGCATCATCTCCGCGTCGAGATGGCATCCCGCACCGGTGTTCACCTGAACCACCGCGCATCCGGCCCGCTTGATCCGGTCGGCGTCGAGCGTGGTCTCCTGGTCGCCCTCGATGACCGACACCGCACGTCTGCCCGCGAGATCACCGATCGTTCGTTCCAGCAGCGTGGTCTTTCCGGCTCCCGGTGAACTCATCAGATTCACCGCCACGATCCCCTGGCCGGCCAGCCAGTCGCGGTTGCGCGACGCGACATCCTCGTTCTTGGCGAGCACCCTCTGCTCAAGGGTGATCGTCTCGCCGTTCACCGGATGGCTGTGCCCGCCCCCGGTACCGCCGTCGGCGTGGCAGCCACAAGTACCGCACATACGTCAGCCCACTTTCATCGAGATGATCTGGAGCTCCTGACCCGAGGTGATGTCCACGTCGGCGCTGCCGCACGGACACAGGAGGATCAGATCGGCCAGGGTGAATTCGGTGTCACATGCACGGCAGTGTCCAGCGCCGGCGGGCTGGTCGATCTCGAGGCGCGCGCCCTCGGCCACTGTTCCCGCGGTGACCAGATCGAAGCAGAAACGCATCGCGTCGGCCACCACCGCGGTCAGCATTCCCACCCGGACGGTCACCACCCGTACCGGCCGCCCGGCAGCGCGTTCACATACCGCGTCGACGACGCTCTGCGTGATCGACAATTCATGCATCAGCGCCTCGCTCCAGCGTCACCGTCTAATGGCACATTCCGTGACCGGCCGGATCGCATACGACCGGTGGCCTCTCGCGCGTGAATCACTCGTTCGGCCCAATACGAGCCACGGATGATTGTCGATAAGCCCGCGGCCATCGAGCGGATTCCCGTGTTGACAGCGCGCTCTAACGGAGTCTAGATGGTACCAATGTGAGCGACACCACACGTTCGAGCCGAAGGCGATCCCCGTAGCACGGCGGATCTGCCTCCGGCCCCGGAAGGCGGCGGCATTATGCCGACAGAGGCTGCAATAAAAGCGGAAGAAACATTGATCCATGTTCTGTGGATCAATGCGGGTCTCAGCTGTGACGGCGATTCAGTGGCACTGACCGCCGCCACCCAGCCCAGCATCGAGGAGATCGCCCTCGGCGCCCTGCCCGGCCTCCCCCAGGTGGCCGTGCACTGGCCGCTCATCGATTTCGAATGCGGCCCCACCGGCGGCGCCGACGACTTCCTCGAGTGGTTCTTCAAGGCCGACAGAGGCGAACTGGAACCGTTCGTGCTGGTCGTCGAGGGGTCGATCCCCAACGAACAGCTGCACGACGAGGGCTACTGGTCGGGCTTCGGCAACGATCCCGCCACCGGTCAGCCGATGACCACCAGTGAGTGGCTCGACCGGCTGGCCCCGAAGGCCACCGCCATCGTCGCGGTCGGCACCTGCGCGACCTACGGCGGCATCCACGCCATGGCGGGCAATCCGACCGGGGCCATGGGAGTGCCGGACTATCTGGGCTGGGACTGGAAGTCCAAGGCCGGAATCCCGATCGTGTGTGTCCCCGGCTGCCCCATCCAGCCGGACAACCTTTCGGAAACCCTGACGTATCTGCTGTACATGGCCACCGACCAGGCCCCGATGATTCCCCTCGACGACGCACTGCGTCCGGCCTGGCTGTTCGGCCAGACCGTGCACGAGGGCTGCGACCGGGCCGGCTACTACGAGCAGGGCGACTTCGCGACCGAATACGGTTCGCCGAAATGCATCGTCAAGCTCGGCTGCTGGGGCCCCACCGTGAAATGCAACGTGCCGAAGCGCGGCTGGATGAACGGTATCGGCGGCTGCCCCAACGTCGGTGGAATCTGTATCGGCTGCACCATGCCGGGATTCCCGGACAAGTTCATGCCGTTCATGGACGAGCCCCCCGGCGGAAAGCTCTCCACGAACACCGTCGGACTGTACGGCGCGACCATGCGGCGGCTGCGCCACATCACGACGCACACGCTCGACCGGGAGCCCAAGTGGCGCAAGCCCGGAAAAGACCTCACGACCGGTGCCACCCGCACTTGGTGACCCACCGCAACAGACAGAAAGATGAGGCGGCGCAATGACCGCGACGCAACGCAAGGGTGGCAGCGGGACCCAGGGCAAGGACGGCCTGGTGGAGATGGCGTGGGACCCCATCACCCGCATCGTCGGCAGCCTGGGCATCTACACGAAGATCGACTTCAAGCAGCGCGTGGTCGCGGAATGCCACAGCACGAGCTCCATCTTCCGCGGCTACTCGGTCTTCATGAAGGGCAAGGACCCTCGCGACGCGCACTTCATCACCAGCCGGATCTGCGGGATCTGCGGTGACAACCACGCCACGTGTTCCTGTTACGCGCAGAACATGGCGTACGGGGTGAAGCCGCCGCACCTCGGCGAATGGATCGTCAACCTCGGCGAAGCCGCGGAGTACATGTTCGACCACAACATCTTCCAGGAGAACCTGGTGGGGGTCGACTACTGCGAGAAGATGGTCGCCGAGACCAACCCCGGAGTGCTGGAGAAGGCCAATCGGACCGACTCCCCGCACGCGGAAGCCCATGGGTACAAGACCATCGGCGACATCATGCGCTCGCTCAACCCGTTCACCGGTGAGTTCTACCGTGAGGCACTCCAGGTGAGCCGGATGACCCGGGAGATGTTCTGTCTGATGGAGGGCCGCCACGTGCACCCCTCCACGCTCTATCCCGGCGGTGTGGGCACCGTCGCGACGATCCAGCTGATGACCGACTACATCACCCGGCTCCAGCGGTACGTCGAGTTCATGAAGAAGGTCGTGCCCATGCACGACGATCTCTTCGACTTCTTCTACGAGGCGCTGCCCGGGTACGAGATGGTCGGCAACCGCCGCATCCTGCTCGGCTGCTGGGGCTCCTTCCAGGATCCCGAACACTGCAACTTCGAGTACAAGGACATGACCGACTGGGGCCGGAAGATGTACGTGACCCCGGGCGTCGTCGTCGACGGCAAACTGGTCACCACCGACCTGGTCGAGATCAACCTCGGCATCCGCATCCTGCTCGGCTCGTCGTACTACAACGACTGGGAAGAGCAGGAGATGTTCGTGACCCACGACCCGCTCGGCAATCCGGTCGACCGCCGGCACCCGTGGAACCAGCACACCAACCCGCAGCCGCAGAAGCGGGACCTGGGCGACAAGTACAGCTGGGTGATGTCACCGCGGTGGTTCGACGGCAAGGACTATCTCGCCCTCGACACCGGTGGCGGACCGCTGGCCCGGCTGTGGACCACGGCGCTGGCCGGGCTGGTCGACATCGGCTACATCAAGGCCACCGGCCACAGCGTGCAGATCAATCTCCCCAAGACCGCGCTCAAGGGTCCGGTGGAGCTGGAATGGCGCATCCCGCAGTGGAGCAACACCATCGAGCGCAACCGGGCGCGCACCTACTTCCAGGCGTACGCGGCCGCCTGCGCGCTGCACTTCGCGGAGAAGGCGCTCGTGGAGATCCGCGCGGGACGCACCAAGACCTGGGAGAAGTTCGAGGTCCCGGAAGAGGCGGTCGGCTGCGGGTTCACCGAGGCGGTGCGCGGCGTCCTCTCGCATCACCTGGTGATCCGCGACGGCAAGATCGCCAACTACCACCCGTACCCGCCGACTCCGTGGAACGCGAGCCCGCGCGACTCCTACGGCACACCGGGACCCTACGAGGACGCGGTGCAGGGCCAGCCGATCTTCGAGGAGAACGACCGGGAGAACTTCAAGGGCATCGACATCATGCGCACGGTGCGCAGCTTCGACCCCTGTCTGCCGTGCGGCGTGCACATGTACCTCGGCGAGGGCAAGAAGATCGAGCGGCTGCACTCCCCCACCCAGTCCGCGGGCAGTGAATGACGTGGCGGAGCACAGCGCGTCCCCCGCGCCCGAAGTGACAACGGCCGGCTCCGCGCCGTCCGCCTCCGCGCCGTCCGACTGGCGGGTGACCGGTGAGCGCATCGACACCCTGATCGCCGCCAGTGCGTCCGGGGGTGCCATCGCGCGCGAACGCAGCGAGGAACTGGTCCGGCTCGTCACCGATTTCTACGGTGCCGGGCTGGAACGGCTGCTCGACCTGCTGTACGAGCAGGGTCGTCTCAGCGGCGACGTCCTGGCCTCCTTCGCCGCGGACGAGCTGGTGACGAGTCTGCTGCTCGTGCACGGCCTGCACCCGTACAGCGTGGAGACGCGCGTCGAGCAGGCGCTGGAGAGCGTACGGCCCTATCTGGGCTCGCACGGCGGCGACGTGGAGCTGCTCGGTGTGTCCGACGACGGCGTGGTCCGGCTGCGGCTGCTCGGCAGCTGCGACGGCTGCCCGTCCTCCTCGGCCACCCTCAAGCTCGCCGTGCAGGGCGCCGTCGAGGCGGCAGCTCCGGAGATCATCACGATCGAGGTCGAGACCACCACGGACGGGGAGTCCGGAGCCTCCGGGCCGATGGTCCCGGTCGAGGCGCTGTTCTCCCGCCTCCACGAGACGGTTCCCGCTCCTGACGACTCCGGCTCGTCCTGGGAGCTCGTCCCCGAACTGGCCGGCCTCGAACCCGGTGCCGTCACCCGGTTCACCGCCGGGCTCGTCCCGGTGCTGGCCTGCCGTATCGGCTCGGACCTCTTCGCCTTCCGGGACCGCTGTGCCCGGTGCGACCGGCCGCTGGAGGGCGCCGTACTGGCCCGGCGGCTGGGCGGCGCCTCCGATGACGGGGTGCTGCGGTGCCCCGCCTGCCTTGCGCACTACGACGTGCGGCGGGCCGGTGCCTGCGTCGAGGCGGCGGACCTGCACCTGGACCCGCTGCCGCTGCTCGCGGACGGCGCGACCGTCTCGCTCGCCGTACCCACCCCGGCGGCGACATGATCAGCGGAAGCCGCTCGACGTCACCCGTGGCCTCCCTGCTCCGGGTGACGCGCAACCGCCCGCAACCGGTTGCCGGGGAACGCTGCGAGATGTGCGCGGAGTCGATCGACCCGGGTCACTCGCATGTGGTGAACCTGGAGAGCCGGGCCCTGATGTGCAGTTGCCGGGCCTGCTACCTGCTGTTCAGCGATCAGGACGCGCATCTGCGCTATCGCGCGGTCCCCGAGCGGTATCTGTCCTTCGATGGTCCGACCGTCGACGAGCGGACCTGGGACACCCTGCAGATCCCGGTCGGGCTGGCCTTCCTGTTCCGCAATTCCGTCCAGGGCCGCACCATCGCGTTCTATCCGGGCCCCGCGGGCGCCACCGAGTCCGAACTGCCGCTGGACGCCTGGGACACCATTGTCGAGGCCAACCCCGAACTGGACGTCCTGCTCCCCGATGTGGAGGCACTGCTGGTGCGCCGCGGGGACGGCTCCGGCGGGTCCTGTCATCTGGTGCCCATCGACGCCTGTTACGAACTGGTCGGCAGGCTGCGGACCCTGTGGCGCGGCTTCGACGGCGGCCGCGAGGCGCACGACGCGATGGACGCGTTCTTCGCCCACGTGGCGGAGCGCAGCCGGCCCGCGACCCTGGACGACCGGTCGTGACCGGCCTCGGCTTCTCCGTGCTCGACGTCGTCGCCGAGCCGTACGCCGTCGCGCCGCAACTCACCGCGCGGCTGCGGATCGAGGAGGACAGCGGCGAGCGGATCCACGCGATCGTGCTGCGCTGCCAGGTCCGCATCGAGCCGCAGCGACGGCATTACGACGCCACCGAACAGGACGGGCTGCGCGGGCTGTTCGGCGATCGGGAGCGCTGGTCCGACACCCTCAAGCCCTTCCTCTGGATGCAGTGCAACACGACGGTGCAGGGGTTCACCGGTACCACCGAGGTCGACCTCGCCCTGCCCTGCACGTACGACTTCGACGTGATCGGCTCCCGCTATCTGCACGCCCTCGGCGAGGGCTCGGTGCCGCTGACGCTGCTCTTCTCCGGCACGGTGTTCACCAAGGGGACCGCAGGGTTCGGCGTACGGCAGGTGCCCTGGGACTGCGAGGCCCGCCATCAGATGCCGGTCACGGTGTGGCGGCAGATGATCGCGTCCTACTTCCCGAACTCCGGCTGGATCAGATTGGACCAGGACGTGCTCGACCGCATCGCCGACTTCCGCGCCCGGCGCGGGCTGATCAGTTGGGACGAGACCGTGCACACCCTGCTGGCCGACATCGGCGAGGTGGTCCTGTGAACGCGCTGAGCCCCGCCGGCCCGGTGAGCCTCGACCACGTCCGCACGATCGCCGACGCGGTGCTCTACGAGGGATATCTGCTCTACCCGTACCGGGCGAGTTCGCACAAGAACCGGTCACGCTGGCAGTTCGGAGTCCTCGGGCCGCCGTCCGCGTCCGCGGCGAGCTTCAGTGAGGACCCGGGCATGGAGATGCAGTGCCTCCTCACGGCCCCGCACGAGCCGCCCGGTGGCGTCACGATCCATCTGCGCTTCCTCCAGCTGCAGGTCCGCGAGGTGCAACGGCGCGACGAGGACGGCGGCTACACCCCGGTCGAGCAGCTCACCGTGGACGGCGTGTCGGTGCTGAGCTGGGACGAGGCGGTGGAGCGGGAAGTCATCCTGCCCGCACTCGCCTGGAACGAGGAACTCGATCAACTGCACCGCATCACCGGCGGATCGGAGACCGAACCGCTGACGGATCCGAACGGCGCCGAGGTGGGCCGCATCGTGCGACGCCGCGAACCACTGGCGGCCCGGATCCGTACCCGCTGGACGGCCGACGACGGGTTCGTACGGCTGTCGGTGTCGGTGGACAACGAGCACCCGGACACGGCCGCCGACAAGGACGCCGCGATCCGCGCGTCACTGATCGGCTCGCATCTGCTCCTGCAGGCGCACGGGGCCGGGTTCGTCTCGCTGCTCGAACCCCCCGACGAGGCGGCCGGTGCGGCCGGCCGCTGTCAGCAGCGGCGGTGCTGGCCGGTGCTGGCGGGACCGAGCGGGACCACCGACACCGTGCTGGGCGCGCCCATCATCCTGTACGACCACCCTGAGGTGGCGGAACAGAGCGCGGGCGCCCTGTTCGACTCCACCGAGATCGACGAGATCCTGACGCTGCGCGTGATGACCATGACGGACGAGGAGAAGGCGGAGGCCCGGGCCACCGACCCCCGGGCGCGGGAGATCATCGATCGTTGCGACGGCATGTCGCCCGCGGACCTGCAACAGCTCCACGGCCTGCTCCGCGATCCGCATGCGCCGCAGGCGGGTCCCGCCGGTCCTTCTCCTGCCGACACGCCGAGACCCTTCGACGCCGATCCCTTCGACACCGGTGGCGTCCCGTGGTGGGATCCCGCGACCGACGCCGCGGTGCAGCCCGAGTCCGACGCGGTCGTCATCAACGGCGTCCGGGTGGCCAAGGGCAGCCTCGTCCGGGTGCACCCGTCCCGCCGCGCGGACGCGCAGGACCTGTTCTTCGCCGGCCAGGTGGCGCGGGTGACCGCGGTGCTCTCGGATGTCGACGGAGCGGTGCATGTCGCCCTGGTCCTCGTGGACGATCCGGCGTCGGACCTGCACGACTGGTACGGCCGTTACTTCTACTTCGCCCCCGACGAGCTGGAGCCCCTGGCCGTCGAGAGCTCCAAGGAACACCGAGAGGAGACCCCATGAGAACCCTGGGCGTGATCACCACAGGCGTGGCCGCGGCCGTGGCGCTGGTCGCCGTGGCTGTGGGAGTGAAGTCGATCCCCGACATCCGCCGGTATCTGAGAATGCGTTCGATGTGAGCGAGGGAGCAGGTCCTGACGTGGCCGGCGGTGTGCTGGTCGCGGGCGTCGGCAATCTCTTTCTCGGCGATGACGGCTTCGGACCCGAGGTGGTGCGCCGACTGGCCGGACCCGGCGGCCTCCCGTCACGGGTCCAGGTGGTCGACTACGGGATCCGCGGTATGCATCTCGCCTATGACCTGCTCAACGGGTACGACGCCCTGGTGCTGGTCGACACCTACCCCGGGGGCGGTCCTCCCGGGGAGGTGACGGTGCTGGAGATCACCGCGGAGCACCTCGGTACGGGTGAATTCGACGCGCATGGCATGAATCCGGTGTCAGTTCTGGCAAATCTGGATCAATTGGGCGGTACTCTTCCCGTCACCTACCTCGTGGGCTGCACTCCCGCCGGAATCGACGAAGGCATCGGGCTCAGTGAGGCTGTCTGCGCCGCGGTACCCGACGCGATCGAGGCGGTGCATCAGCTGATCCGTCGTCTGCTGCCGCCCGAACCCACCGAGACCGTCCCGTCCGCCGTTCCCCGGAGGTCCTGATCATGTGCCTTGGCATTCCTGGTCAAGTGGTGGAGATCGTGGACGGGTTTGCCGGGCAGCTCGCACTGGTCGATGTGGAGGGCGCACAGCGGCGGATCAACATCGGCATGCTCGACGAAGCCCCCGACCCCGGCGACTGGGTCCTGCTGCACATGGGCTTCGCGATGGAGATCATCGACCAGGACAAGGCCCGCGAGGCGCTCTCGGGTCTGGAGATGATGGGGCAGGCCCGCACCCGCCGGGTCCGGCGCAGGTTCGAGGTGCGCGGTGTCGTCCAGGGTGTGGGGTTCCGGCCCTTCGTCTACGTCACCGCCTCGGAGCTGGCCCTCGCCGGCTCGGTGGCGAACACCAGCGCCGGCGTGGTCGTCGAGGTCGAGGGCGACGCGGAGGCGGTGGCGGAGTTCGGGCGGCGGCTGTGCACGGACGCCCCTCCGCTCGCCATCGTGGAGAGCGTGCGGGATTCCGAGCGGCCGACACGTGGCGGTACGGAGTTCACCATCGAGGACTCCAGCGACGGCGGCCGCGCCCGTACGCTCGTCTCCCCCGATGTCGCCACCTGCCAGGAGTGCCTGACCGAGCTCAGTGACCCGGCGAATCGCCGGTACCGCCATCCGTTCATCACGTGCACCCACTGCGGCCCCCGGTTCACGATCGTCACCGGTACCCCGTACGACCGGGCCGCCACGACCATGGCGGCGTTCGACATGTGCGATGACTGCCGGGCGGAGTACGACGATCCGGCGGACCGCCGGTTCCACGCCCAGCCGATCGCCTGTCACACCTGCGGACCCCGGCTCGAACTGGTCCGCAAGGACGACGGTCGCCCGGAGCACGGCGAGGACGCCCTGCGCGCCGCACGGGAACTGCTCGCCGACGGCAGGATCCTCGCGATCAAGGGGCTCGGCGGCTACCACCTCGCGTGCGACGCCCGCAACGACGCGGCCGTCGCCGAGCTGCGACGCCGTAAGCAGCGCGGTGGCAAGCCGTTCGCGGTCATGGTCGCCGGTCCCGGGGTCGCCGAACAGCTGGTGACGATGACCGGGGAGGAGCGGGAGCTGCTCTCCGGCATCCGTAAGCCGATCGTGCTCCTGCCGCGGCTCCGGGCGGAGCCGGCGGCCGGCGTGTCCGACGCTGTGGCGCCGGGCAACCCCGACCTCGGACTGCTGCTGCCCTACACCCCGTTGCACGTTCTGCTCTTCGGGGTCGGGGACGACCGGCCGGGCCCGGACGCGCTGGTGATGACCTCCGCGAATCTGTCCGGCGAGCCCATCGTCACCGACGACGCGGAAGCCCTCGCCACCCTGGCTCCGCTGGTCGACGGCTGGCTGCGGCACGACCGGGCCATCCATGTCCCGTGCGACGACTCGGTCAGCCGGTTCGTCGCGGGTGCGGAGCTCCCGATCCGCAGATCCCGCGGCTACGCGCCGCTGCCCCTCGCCCTGCCGTTCGACGTACCGCCGACACTCGCGGTCGGCGCGGACCTGAAGAACACCTGCGCGCTCGGGGAAGGCCGCTACGCCTGGGTCAGTCAGCACATCGGCGACATGGACGACCTGTCCACCGTCGAAGCACTGACCAGGACCGAGAGACACCTCGAACGCCTCACCGGCGTCGAGCCCCGTCAGCTGGTGGCCGACCGGCATCCCGACTACCGGTCCGGCGTCTGGGCCCGCACCCACGCGAACGGCAGGCCGGTGCGGACGGTGCAGCACCACCACGCGCACATCGCGTCCGTGATGGGCGAGCACGGGCTCGGCGCCGGCGAAAGCGTGATCGGGGTCGCCTTCGACGGCACCGGCCACGGAACCGACGGGGCCGTCTGGGGCGGCGAGGTACTGATCGCCGACTACACGTCGTTCCGCAGGGCGGCGCACCTCGGCTACGTGCCCCTGGCGGGCGGCGACGCCAGTGTGCTGCGCCCCTACCGGATGGCGCTCGCCCACCTCCGCGCCGCCGGGGTCGCCTGGGACGACGACCTGCCGGCCGTCGCCGCCTGCCCCGCCAGGGAGCGCGACGTCCTGGCTCACCAGTTGGAGAGCGGGTTCGGCTGTGTGCCCACCTCGAGCATGGGCCGGCTCTTCGACGCCGTCGCCTCGCTGGCCGGTGTCCGGCATCAGGTGGAGTACGAGGCCGAAGCCGCCATCGAGCTGGAGGGCCTGGCCCGCGCCTCAGCGGCGGACGGCGACGGGACGGCGAGCCGCTACGCCTTCGCCGTCCGGTCCGCGAACGCCACGTATCCAGCCGTCGCCGACCCGGGGCCGGTGATCCGCGCGGTGGTGCACGACGTACGCGCCGGGATCTCCCCGGAACACATCGCCGCCCGCTTCCACGCCTCCGTCGCCGTACTCGTCGTCGACCTCGCGGAGATCTGCCGTGCGCAGTCCGGCCTGGAGGTGGTGGCGCTCGGTGGCGGTGTCTTCCAGAACGCCGTGCTGCTGGAGGAGGCGCAGCGCATGCTGACCGGCCGGGGGTTCACCGTCCTGCGGCCCCGGCTGCTCCCCCCGAACGACGGTGGCATCGCCCTCGGCCAGCTGCTGATCGCCGCGTCGGGCTGACCCCCGGGGCCCGGACGCATCCACCGGGCTCCCCACGGATACCCAGGGATTCAGGAATTCAGGATTCACAGAGAAGAGGGACCATGTGTCTGGCAGTTCCGGGGCGTGTCCTCAGTACCGCCGAAGTCGACGGCACCTTGATGGCCCAGGTCGATTTCGGCGGGGTGCGCAAAGAGGTGTGCCTGCAGTACGTCCCCGACGTGACGATCGGTGAGTACGTCGTCGTGCATGTCGGGTTCGCCATCCAGCGCCTCGACGAACGGTCGGCGCAGGACACGCTGGCCAACTTCGAGCGGCTCGGAATCCTGGCGGAGGAATTCGGCGACGGGTTCGAACTCGCGGCCAAGCACAAGGAAACCCCAGAAGGAGCCGGCAGATGAAGTATCTCGACGAGTTCAGCGACCCTGACCTGGCGAAGAAACTCCTGGACCAGATCCATGCCGCCACCACCCGGCAGTGGGCCATGATGGAGGTCTGCGGGGGCCAGACCCATTCGATCATCCGGCACGGCATCGACCAACTGCTGCCCGAGGGCGTCGAGTTGATCCATGGGCCGGGTTGCCCCGTCTGTGTGACACCGCTGGAGATCATCGACCGCGCTCTGGCCATCGCCGCCCGCCCGGGAGTCATCTTCTGCTCCTTCGGCGACATGCTGCGCGTGCCGGGCAGCAGCCAGGACCTGTTCTCCGTCAAGAGCGCCGGCGGCGACGTCCGGGTCGTCTACTCGCCGCTGGACGCGCTGAAACTGGCCCGCGAGAACCCGGACCGGGAAGTCGTCTTCTTCGGGATCGGCTTCGAGACGACCGCGCCGGCCAACGCGATGACCGTGTACCAGGCCAAGCGACTGGGGGTGCGGAACTTCTCCCTGCTGGTCTCCCATGTCCTGGTGCCGCCGGCCATCGCGGCCATCATGGAGTCCTCCACCTGCCGGGTGCAGGCCTTCCTCGCCGCCGGGCATGTGTGCAGCGTGATGGGCACCTCCGAATACCCGCCGCTGGCGGAGAAGTACCAGGTCCCCATCGTGGTCACCGGCTTCGAGCCGCTGGACATCCTCGAAGGCATCCGCCGGACGGTCATCCAGCTCGAAGCGGGCCGCCACGAACTGGAGAACGCCTACCCCCGCGCGGTACGCGACGAGGGCAACCTCCCCGCCATGGAGATGCTGCGCGATGTGTTCGAGGTGACCGACCGGACCTGGCGGGGCATCGGGATGATCCCGCAGAGCGGCTGGAAACTCTCCGGGAAGTACCGCGAGTTCGATGCCGAGCTCCGGTTCGACGTGACCGGCATCCATACCGCCGAGTCGGCACTGTGCAGGTCGGGCGAGGTCCTGCAGGGCCTGATCAAGCCGCACGAGTGCGCGGCGTTCGGCAAGGAGTGCACCCCGCGCAACCCGCTGGGCGCGACGATGGTGTCGTCCGAGGGCGCCTGTGCCGCGTACTACACCTACCGCCGACTGGAACTGGTCGATGCCAAGTGACTGATGCGATGCAACGCGTGGGCGACCTCGATTTCGAGAGCTGGGTCTGCCCCGTCCCGCTGCGGGACACCCCGACCGTCGTGATGGGGCACGGGGGCGGCGGGGTGATGTCCGGGGAACTGATCGAGCATCTGTTCCTACCCGCATACGGCACGGCGGCGGCAGCGGAGCTGGGTGACTCGGCCGTCCTGTCCATCGGCGGCACCCGGCTCGCCTTCTCCACGGACTCGTTCGTGGTGAAGCCGATGTTCTTCCCCGGCGGGTCGATCGGTGACCTGGCGGTGAACGGAACCGTCAACGACCTGGCGATGGCGGGCGCGACGCCGCTGTTCCTCTCCACCGCCTTCATCCTCCAGGAGGGCACCGAACTGAGCGAACTCGGCCGGATCGCCGAGGCGATGGGCACGGCCGCGCGGGCCGCGGGCGTCCGCCTGGTCACCGGGGACACCAAGGTCGTCGACAGCGCCAGCGGTGACGGCGTCTACATCAACACCGCGGGTATCGGGGTGATCGCCGACGGGGTCGACATCGACCCGCGTCGCGCGCGGCCCGGCGACGCCGTGCTCATCAGCGGCGACATCGGGGTGCACGGCGTGGCGGTGATGAGCTGCCGCGAGGGCCTGGAGTTCGGCACCACCGTCGAAAGCGACACCGCCCCCCTGCACGGCCTGGTCGCCGGCATGATCGCCACGGGCGCGGATCTGCACGTCCTGCGTGATCCGACCCGCGGCGGGGTCGCGGCCTCGCTGAACGAGATCGCCCGTGCGTCGGAGGTCGGCATCGACCTCGTGGAACGGGACCTGCCCGTCCCGCAGACGGTGCGGGACGCCTGCAGTCTCCTCGGGCTCGATCCGCTGCAGGTGGCGAACGAGGGCAAGCTGCTCGCCATCGTGCCCGCCGAATGGGCGGATCAGGTGCTGGAGGCGCTGCGGGCACACCCGCTGGGCCGGTCGGCGCGCCGGATCGGCACCTGTGTACCGGATCACCCCGGGATGGTGGTCGCCAGGACCGGACTGGGCGGAACCCGGGTGATCGGCCTTCCCATCGGCGAGCAGCTCCCGAGGATCTGCTGAATGAGCGCCCGGGGCGCGCTCCTCTTCGCGCGATACGCCTACCCGCCCAACGAGCTCGGCTACTGCGGTCCGGCCGATGCGTCCGCCCTGCTCGATTCCGGCGCGACCGCCGGAATCGAGCGGCGGGCGCGGCAGTTCGAGGGCGCCTGGTGCTACCTCGAATTCCTCGCGGAAGCGGCAGGAATTCCTGACCCGCTCGACGAGCGGGTGGTCGAGGCCTACTGGATCGGCAACGACCTGCTGGAGCAGGCCGGTTCCGCGGCACTGGTGGACCGCATGCTGGACCGGTTCCGTGGCCAGATCGGCGGCACCTGGCGCGAGGCGGCACACCGCGCCCTCGCCCACCACAGCTTCCAGGTCTTCGACGTCTACCCGTGGGCGCATCTGCTCCGCACGACCGACAACCTGACCGCTCTGACCGTTCTCGATCAATGCCGCATCCGCACCGGGGTCGTCCTGGACGTCGCCGGTGAGTCGGCGACCGTCACGTCCAGCCCGCTGAGCTGGAGCGGGACGGCGGTGGAGACCGGGCCGCAGCGGCAGGAGGTGGTCCGCTGGTCGACCGGCGGCAGGACGCTGCTCGACGGGCTCTCCCCCGGCGACCGGGTCGCCCTGCACTGGGACTGGGTGTGCGACGTGCTCACCGAGGACCAGGTCGCCCGCGTCGAGTCCCTGGAAGCCCGGCAACGCAACGCGCACAGCAGCATGGCGCGGTGAGGGGAACCGGGCGGGTGACGGGGCCATATGGCGCCGTCGTTCGGGTGACCTTACGGACGCGCGTCGGTCGTGAGTGCGGGCCGGCGCGCAAGGATTTCCGGTCAGGGTCCCTCCCCCCGGGACTCGCTGGAGGTCACCATGAACATCCTGCTGCTCGCCAGTGCGTTCAACAGCTTGACGCAGCGCGTGTACGTCGAACTGTCGGACCGGGGCCACACCGTGGCGGTGGAACTCTCCTGCGAGGAAGAGGTTCTGCTCGATGCGCTGGAACGGCACCGGCCCGCGCTGATCGTGGCGCCGATGCTCAGGGAGGCGATCCCGGAGCAGGTGTGGTCCGCGCACACCTGCCTGATCGTGCACCCGGGCCCGCTGGGCGACCGTGGGCCGTCCTCGCTCGACTGGGCCGTGCAGGAAGGCCTCGACCAGTGGGGCGTGACCGTTCTGCGCGCCAACGCCGAGATGGACGCCGGGGACGTATGGGCTTCGGTGTCCTGTTCGCTTCCCGCGGTGGGCAAGAGCGATCTGTACCGCAACGAGGTCTCCGACGCGGCGCTCGAAGCCGTGCTGCTGGCCGTGGAACGCTTCGCCTCGGGCACGTTCGTCCCCCGCTCGCAGAACAGCCCGGACGAGCGGATCACCGTCACCGCCCGGCCCTACCTGCGCCAGGAGACCCGGCGTATCGACTGGGACGCGGACAGCACCGAGACGGTGGCCCGCAAGCTGCGGTCGGCCGACTCGCAGCCAGGGGTCCTCGATGATCTCCTCGGCGCTCAGTGGTTCCTGCACGGCGGCCACCCCGAGGACGCCCTGACAGGCGCCCCCGGCGAGGTACTGGCCACCCGCGCGGGCGCGATCTGCCGCGGGACCCGCGACGGCGCCGTGTGGATCCCGCGGCTGCGACCTCGCCGTGTTCCGGGGCAGCCGCCGACGTTCTCGCTCCCCGCGGCCACCGCTCTGGGGGAACGGCTGCCGCCGGTGCCGGAACTGCCCTTCCCCCTCGACGGCGCACCCGACGGCAGCCGCACCTGGACCGACATCCACTACCGCGAGGACGGGGAGGCCGGATTCCTCGGATTCTCGTTCCCCGGCGGCGCGATGAGCACGACCCACTGTGAACGTCTGCTCGCCGCCTACCGCTACGCGTGCACACGGCCGACGTCGGTGCTGGTCCTGGGGGGCGGCCGGGACTTCTTCTCCAACGGCATCCATCTCAACGTCATCGAGGCCGCACCCGATCCGGCCGCGGAGTCCTGGGCCAACATCAACGCGATCGACGACGTGGTCCAGGCGATCCTGACCACCACGGACCGTTTGGTGATCTCCGCGCTGGGCGGCAACGCGGCGGCGGGCGGGGTGATGCTGGCCCTGGCCGCGGACGAGGTCTGGTGCAGGACCGGCGTCGTACTCAACCCGCACTACCGGCGGATGGGACTGTACGGCTCGGAGTACTGGACGTACTCCCTGCCGCGCCGGGTCGGCGCCTCGGTCGCCGAGCAGCTCACCGAGCGGGCGGTGCCGGTCAGCGCCGCGACCGGGCAGCGGCTCGGGCTGGTGGACCGGCTGTTCGACACCGGCCCGGGGGAATTCGCCGGGCAGGTCGGCGAATTCGCCGTGCGGCTGGCCTCCATGCCCTCGACCCCTGGCCGGATCGCGGTGAAGAAGGCGGAGCGCGAGGCCTCGGAGGCCGCCAAGCCGCTGGCCGCGTATCGCGAGGAAGAGCTCAGCCGGATGCGGCAGATCTTCGACGACCCCGGCCGGCCGTACCACGCCCTCCGCCGGGCCTTCGTCCACAAGACGTAACGCCGCCTACGCCCCGCCCTGGTGGAAGACGTCCAGGGCGGCCAGCTCGTCCTCGGACAGGCGCAGCGCGCCCGCGGCCACGTTCTCGGCGACGTGGTCCGGGTTTCCGGTGCCCGGGATGGCCAGCACATGCGGACCGCGGTGCAGCGTCCACGCGAGCCGGACCTGCGCCGCGCTCGCCCCGTGGGCGCGCGCCACGGCGAGCACCGCCTCGCCGTCGGCGCCGCTCGCACCGGCCTCGCGCCCGGCGCCGGCGATCGAGTAGAACGGCACGAACGCGACGCCCTGCTCACCGCACACCCGCACGAACTCGTCCTGGTCGGGCCGTACACCGAGGCCGTACAGGTTCTGTACGCACACCACCGGCGCGATGGCCTGGGCCTCGGCGAGGTGTTCGGGGCGCACGTTGGACAGGCCCAGGTGACGGATGAGCCCGGCGTCGCGCAGCCGGGCCAGTGCGCCGAAGCGATCGGCGATGGAATCCGTGCCGACGATCCGCAGGTTCACCACGTCGAGGTGGTCACGGCCGAGCTGGCGCAGGTTCTCCTCGACCTGGCCGCGGAGTCGCTCAGGTGTGGCGTGCGGCTGCCACACACCCGACGCGTCCCGGCTCGGTCCGACCTTGGTGGTGATGACGAGATCGTCCGGATAGGGGGCCAGCGCCTGGTTGATCAGCTCGTTGGCAGAGCGCAACGGCGAGAAGTAGAACGCGGCGGTGTCGATGTGGTTCACCCCGAGCTCAACCGCGCGGCGCAGCACGCCGATCGCGCGGCCGCGATCGCTGGGGGCGGCACCGGCCTCGAACGCCGCACCGTTCTGCGTCAGACGCATCGCGCCGAAGCCGATCCGGTTGACGGTGAGGTCACCGAGCTCCCACGTGCCCCCGGCCGTTGGCGGCGTCATGGTCGTTGCGGTCATCGTCTGTGAGGTCATGCCGGGATGATGACCGCCCGGTAAGCTGCCGACCACTGATTAAGGTATGTCTGAATCATGGGAGCGGCCGTGTTGGCGGAGCTGGCGTTTTCCGCGAGCGATCTGGCGCAGATGCGCTTCTCCATCTCACCGATGTGGGAGGCCGGAACGAGCTTCCGGCTGCTGCGCACCGGCTCCACGCATCCGGTGCACCAGCCCTGGATCGACCAGGTCAGGCCCCGGGTGGCGGCCGCCGGACTGGACCGGGGCTGGCTCGCCGAGCTGATCCAGCCCACTGGCTACGTTCCCGACTTCCTCAACCCGGCACCTGTAGGACCGGCCCCCACGCTGGCGGAGGAGCTGGCCGGCGTCCTGGCCGCACCGGTCGACCGGGTGCGCCAGGAAATTGAGCGCATCCAGGATGACCAGGGGTCCCTCGGCCCCCGGCTGCGGGCCCTGTACGCCGAACCGCAGGCCCGCATGGTCCGGGTCGCGGAAGAGATCGAGACCTATTGGGAAGTGGCGCTCGCCCCCTACTGGGCACGGATCCGGGCCGTGCTCGACGCCGATGTCTTCCACCGGGCCCGGCAGGTCGCCGAACACGGCGTGGGCCGTCTCTTCAACGATCTTCACACGTCCGTGAGTTGGGACGAGAACGCGCTACGACTGGCTCGCCGGCAGCGGACGCTGTCCCGGCAGACCGCCGGGGCGGGACTGCTACTGATTCCCTCGGCCTTCACCGGCCCCGGCCTGCTCACCCGGGTCACACCGCCGGAGCCGCCACAACTGGCCTACCCGGCGCGCGGCATCGGCTCGCTGTGGGAGTCCCGGCCCATCCCCCGGACCGACGCCCTCGCCGCCGTACTCGGCCGCTCGCGGACCCTGCTGCTGACCGAACTGGAGACTCCGGCCTCCACCACCGAACTGGCCCGCCGCACGGGGCTCACCGCACCCGCGGCGTCCCAGCACCTCACCGCCCTGCGCGACGCGGGACTGGTCAGCGCCCACCGGGCCGGCCGCTCGGTGCTCTACGCCCGCACGTCCGTGGCAGAAGCCGTCCTCGCCGCCGCCCCGTAGATCCGGAGCCCTCAGGCGACTGCCGCCCCGTGGATCCGGAGCACTCGGACGACCGGCACCCCGTAGATCCCGATCCTCAGGTGACCGGCGCGCTCAGCCACGCGCCGATGCCGGCCAACGCGCCGGGGCCGTAGTCGGAGCCGACGTCCTGGACCAGATCGGCGATCGAGACGTCCCGCAACGCCGCCCGCCAGGCCGCGTCCGCCCCGGCCATCGCGCGGGCGATCGCGCAGGGCGCGGTGCACTGCTCGGCCAGGGTGGGCAGCGGACCCCGCTGGCGGATCTCCGTGCAGGTGAAGGCCTGCTCAGGACCGTCCACGGCTTCGACCACATCGAGCACGGTGATCGAGGCGGGTTCCCGGGTGAGCACGTAGCCGCCCGCCTTGCCCTGTACGGAACGTACGAGACCGGCACGGGAAAGTGCCTGCAGCTGCTTGGCCAGATAGCTCGCCGACACGTCGTGCAGCTCCGCCAGCCGGGTCGCGGGCACGGGCTCCTCGGCCGTCGTGAGCACGACGCAGCAATGCAGGGCCCACTCGACTCCGCCGGACATCTTCATTCGGCCACCCTGGCGCCGTCAAGGGCGATGTCCTCACCGACAAGGACGCCCATCTCGCCCCCACCCGCTACGCCGACCGGCTCTCCTGAGCCACTCGCGCCCTCCCCTGCTCGCGGCCGGTGTCGTTCGAGGTCAGCCCGTGCGCGTCCAGCCAGCGGCCGATCGCCCTGCCGATCGCGTCGGGCTGGTCCTCGGGGGCGTGGTGCCCGGCCGGGCCGCAGTGCTCGATCTCCAGGGCGGCGATGTTCTCCCGGCTCCAGGCGATCATGTCCTCGCCGATCAGCAGGGTGGGTGAGGAGTCGAAGGTCAGGAGCAGCTTGGGGACGTCGGCGCTGTCGGCGAGCCAGATGTCGTAGTCGGCGATGCGGGCCACGACATCGGCCGGTCCGCCGTCGATCGGCATCATGCGCGGCCAGGCCAGCAGGGGGCGGCGGCTGCGCGGGGTCGGGTAGGGCGCCCGATAGGGCTGGACGTCCGCCTCACTGAGCGGGTTCAGGACGCCGCCCTTGAAGGCGGTCTCGATGAAGATGTTCTCCTCGAGCACCAGTTGCTCGCCGACTCCGGGAGTGCGGAACGCCTCGAACCGGGAGCGCGCGGGGGGCGGCATCTCCTCGGAGGACAGCGGCTTGAGCATGGTCTCCAGCAGGGCGACACCGCGCACCCGTGCCGGGTGCCGGGCGGCCCGGTCCAGGGCCAGGGCGCCGCCCCAGTCGTGGCCGACCAGAACGACCTCGCGCAGATCCAGCGCCTCGAACCAGGCGTCCAGGTAGCGGGCCTGGTCGGCGAAGCTGTAGTCGATGTCGGGCTTGCCCGAGGCGCCCATGCCGATCAGGTCCGGCGCCAGGGCACGGGCCTGCCCGGCGATGTGCGGGGTCACGTTGCGCCACAGGTGCGAGGAGGTCGGGTTGCCGTGCAGGAACACCACGGGCAGGCCGCCTTCGCCGCTTTCGGCGTAGGCGATGTGGGAATCGATGACGTTGACGGTGGCCATGGGACGACGCTATACCGTTAGTGCCACTAACGTAAAGGGGAGGAGAAGTGGCCCCGAACGGTGCGGGCACGGTGACCGGCCGCGAAAAGCGGTCGGTCACCGGTGCCCAGGTCATACGGCCGGACGGCCTCGTCAGTGCGCGAACTGGAACCAGTTCAGATTGACCAGGTCACCGGCGCCACTGGTGGTGAACGTGACGTAGACGGCGTGGACCCCCGTCGCCGACCCGGTCAGGGCGGTCGTTCTGCTCGTCCAGTTCTGCCACCCGCCCGTGCTGCTGACCGGCACGCTCGCGATCACCGGACCCGTCGTGCTGTCGAGCCGGTACTGCACCGTGCCCGTGACTCCCGCACCCGAGGCCAGCCGTGTGGTGACGGAGGCCGCGCCGGTCGCGCCGAAGTCGAGACTGCCGTAGTTGATCCAGTCGCCGGCCGCGATGTAGCCGACATCGGTGCCGCCACCGGTGTCGGTGCAGGCCTCGCTCTGCGTACCCGACTGGGAGGCGAAAGCCTCCGCCTGCGTCAGCTGGTACGCGCTCGGCGCCGGAACGGCACCGTAGGTGAGACCGAAGCCGTACGGGAACAGCGCGGGCTTGCCATCACCGTCGTTGATCGGCTGCTGGCTCGCGGACTGCATCCAGGTGTCGGGCAGCTTGCCGGTGGGCGCGTAGTCGCCGAAGAGCACATCCGAGACGCCGTTGCCCTCGGTTCCCGGCAGCCATGCCTCGACGAGCGCGTTCCAGTTCGGCAGCTGGCCCGCGAGATCCATCGGCCGTCCCGAGACGATCACGACGACGACCGGGACTCCCGTCGCCCGCAGTTTGGCGATGGTGTTCAGGTCGGCGGTGCTCAGGCCCATGCCACCCGGGCGGTCACCGGCCCCCTCGGCGTACGGGGTCTCGCCGACGACGGCGATCGCGACCTTGTACGAGCTGTCGATCCCGGTACCGGCCTGGTTGTAGGTGACGGTGCTGCCGGTGCCCGCCTGGGCACGGATGCCCTGCAGGATCGTCGTACCCGTCGTCGTCGCACCGCTTGCGCCCTGCCATGAGATCGTCCAGCCGCCGCTCTGGTTGCCGATGTTGTCGGCGTTCGAGCCGGCCACGAAGATCTTGTTGTTCGTCCTCGCCAGGGGGAGGACGTTGCCGGCGTTCTTCAGCAGCACCTGGGACTCACGGACGGCCTGGCGGGCGGTGGCCCGGTGCGCCGCGTTGCCGACGGTCGAGGTGTAGCCGCGATCGGTCAGCGGGTGCTCGAACAGACCCAGCTCGAACTTCTTGGTCAGGATGCGGCGGTTCGCGTCGTCGATTCTCGACATGGGCACGCGCCCGGCCTGCACCTCGCCGCGCAGCATGCTGATGAACGACTTCCAGGCGGTGGGCACCATGACCATGTCGATCCCGGCGTTGACCGCCTGGGCGACCTCTGCCGCGGTGAACCCCGCCTGGCCGTCGATCTGGTCGATGCCGTTCCAGTCCGACACGACGAACCCGGAGAAGCCCAGCTCGCCCTTGAGCAACGTCGTGATCAGGTACTGGTTGCCGTGGTCCTTGACCCCGTTCCAGCTGTTGTACGAGATCATGACCGAGCCGACACCCTTCTGCACCGCGGCCTGGAACGGCGGCAGGTGGATCGCCCGCAGCTCGGCCTCGCTGATCTGGGTGTTGCCCTGGTCGGTGCCGTTGGTCGTACCGCCGTCGCCGATGAAGTGCTTCGCCGTTGCGAGCACCGACGCCGCGCCGCCGAGCGTGCCACCCTGCAGACCGGTGATGTAGGTGCTCATGGACGTGGCGATCTCCGGCTTCTCGCCGAACGATTCGTAGGTGCGGCCCCACCGGTCGTTACGCGCCACGCAGAGGCAGGGTGAGAAGTCCCAGTCGATGCCGGTGCCCGAGACCTCCTCGGCCGTCGCACGGCCGATCTGCTGCACGAGAGCCGGGTCGCGGGTCGCGCCCAGTCCGATGTTGTGCGGGAAGATCGTGGCGCCGGCCACGTTGTTGTGACCGTGCACCGCGTCCACGCCGTAGATCAGCGGGATGCCGAGGCGGCTGGCCACCGACGCGTTCTGGAAGCCGTCGTACATGTCGGCCCAGCTCGTCGCGTTGTTCGGCGACGGGGCCGAGCCACCGCCGGACAGCAGCGAGCCGAGGGAGTAGTTGGTGATGTCGGCGTTGCTGACGCTCGCCCGCTCGGCCTGGGTCATCTGGCCGATCTTCTCGTCCAGCGTCATCGTCGCCAGCAGTTTGCTGACGCGGGTCGCGACGGGAAGGGAAGGGTCCGGGTAGGGCTCATGCGCCGAGGCGCCTTGCGGAACGGCGAGGATGGTGGCCACCAGCGCGAACGTGACCGCGACCGGAACCCGGTGACGCAGCGCCGACATCATCCTGGATCTGCGTAACCCGCCCGTTGCATACGTCAATTCGGGTCTTCCTCCACTTTTGCCGTTCACCATACGGATCGTGGTTCAGCTGCCCGTAAGCCGCCCGCAACAGAATTGCGTCTGCGAGGAACGCGGTCAATGGTTCAGACCTTGAAGTGCGGAGCGGAATCAGGCCATTCGGACGACGCCAGGAGCCACCGGACGCGACCCGCGGTCGCGCCTCAGGGTCACGGGGCCGCTCCGGCGTCTACGCTACGGTCGGCGGATTCACGTACAGCGGCAGTGCACCGCGGAAAGAGGGCGAGGACTGCGATGCCGGTCGGCAGATCCGACGGTCTGGGCAGAGCGCTGGAGGCAGCGGAGGCCGCGCCTCCGGTGGAGTCCGTCGATGTCATCGCCTCGGCACTGCGCGAGCAGCTCGGCGCCCGTTCGGTCTCCTTCCTGATCACCGACTTCACGGGCGGTTCCGTGGTGCGGCTCGGGGCCGTGGACAGCATCGACGTCGACCGTCCCGCCGATCCGATCGCCGTGCCGGGCACCGTGTACGAAGAGGTGATCAGGACCCAGCGCCCACGTGTGGAGCAGCTGGGCGACGGAACCTGGACCCGGGTGATCGCGCCGGTGACCAACCGGGGAGACGCCATCGGCCTCCTGGAGCTGCACCTTCCCGGTCACCCGGGCTCCGAGGTCATACAGGAGATCAGCCAGAGCGCGCACGCCCTCGCCTACATCATCATCGCGAACCGTCCGTTCACCGACCTGTACCAGTGGGGCCGGCGCACCACCCCGCTGAGCCTGGCCGCCGAGATCCAGCACCGGCTCCTTCCCGCGTCACTGGCGTGCGAGGCAGCGCAGTTCTCCGTGGCCGGCGCCCTGGAACCGGCCGAGTTCGTCGGCGGGGACACCTTCGACTACGTCATGGACCGCGACTACGTGCAGCTGTCGGTCACCGACGCGATGGGCCACGACGTACAGGCGGCACTGCTGGCCACCCTCCTGGTCGGCGCCCTGCGCCGGGCCCGCCGACAGGGCGCGGACCTTGCCGAGCAGGCGCGACAGGCCGACCGGGCCGTGGTCGAGCACAGCGGCGGCCGCTACGTCACCGGACAACTGCTGCGCATCAGTCTGCTCGACGGGCGCAACGAGTTCATCAACGCCGGCCACCCCTGGCCACTGCGCCTGCGCAACGGCAAGGTCGAACAGCTGCAGCCGGTCGTGGACATGCCTTTCGGGTTCCAGAACCCTCACACCTACACCATGCAGTCCCTGGACATCCGGGCGGGCGACCGGCTGGTGATGCTCACCGACGGGGTGATGGAACGCAGTGCCACCGACATCGACCTCCCCGAGCTCATCGAACGTACCCAGGACCTCCACCCCCGCGAGGCCGCCCGCATCCTGATCGAACACGTCATCCACGCCCACGATGGGCATCTGGAGGACGACGCGACGGTCATGTGCCTGGACTGGCGCGGCATCGGCGACACCCTGCGCGACGCCGATCACGGCGCCGACCTCGGCGAGGCCTCCCCGGTCGCCGGCCCGTCCCGCTAGCCCCCAGGAGCTGGGGCACTGACGGGAAAGCCATCGGGAGCGTGGCCGGTCGTGTACCCCGCACGGCCGGCACGCTGCCTCCGGCCGCCCTCAGGGCGATCGCAGGTGTCTGCCCTGGCTCAGGTAGGTGTAGATCTCCCACGACGCCGTGGTGGCGACGGAGAGGGTGAACGAGAGGGGCAGGCCGAACGGTGTGACATCGGCGGGACGGACGGCGCTCAACCGGCTGGCGTCGAGGGCCTGCTCGTCCATTGAGTTCTCACCGCTGCGCAGGATCTGGGTGCGGACTTCCTCCACCGCCGCCAGGGCATGGCTCCCGATGGGTACGTCGTCCTGCTGTTCACCGTCCGACGGCGCGATGAGCCGGCTCGACGGGATCGACAGGGCCGCGCGCAACCGGCCGAGCATGGGTTCCTGGCAGAGCTGGTGAACGGTGTCCGCGTCGAGTGGCGGTTTTTTGCTCACCAGCCGGTCCAGAAGCGTGATGCTCAGTACCGCGTACGCACTGGCGTAGCGCCAGATGAGGGCTTCCACCTGGCGCTCGTACTCCAGCGCGGCCTCGCCGAGCTCGTTCAGGGCGCGCGGGTGGTACTGAAAGCCCATCCCCCTGACGTAGTCCTCGACGACGGCGGCCGACTCGCGCAGATGCAGGACATGGGACAACGCCGAACCCCGCTCACGCTCCAGATGGGTACAAGCGTTGTGCAGTGAGCGCAAGGCCTCCGCCTCGGTCTCGCTCAGCGGTGACAATTTCGTCCCGGATAATCCGGTCAATGGGAAATGCATGAAGCCCCCCTGCTCCCGCGGTCCCGACGACACCACGGTACCCGCGGTCCGGGCAGCGCGGCATCGTCGGATCCCTCGAGGACCACGGGTACGGCCGGGAACTACACCGCCGGGGCCCACTCGGGGTCGCGGCCGGTGAACGCGAGCAACTTCTGCGCGGCGGTCGCCCCCTCCGGGGCCGGAAGGGCGGGCCCGAACTTGTGGAAGTTGTCCCGGATGAAATCGACGATCAGATCGGCGATCACCTGCAGTCCCTCTGCCAGGTCAGCCGTGAGCGGCAGGTCCTGGCCCGTGGCCTTGGCGATGTCCCAGGCGTGAACAGCGGCATCCAGTGCGGCCGTCCCGGTTCCCTGCCACGCGGGGATCGGGCCGAAGGGTGTCGGTACGTTCTCGGCGTCCCGACCGACCGAGACCCAGGCGGCGGTCGCCGCGGCCAGCACCTCGTCGAGCTGCCCGACCGGGTCGGCGCCGAGCGCGTCCTCCGGCTCGAAGGGGTCTGCCGGCGGGCCCACTTCGGCGATCTGCATGACGAGCGCCTGCTGGTCGAGCCGTGCGTGGTTGAGGACCTGACGAACCGTCCATTCGGCGCAGGGAGTCGGGTTCCCCCAGGCGTCCTCCGGCACTCCGAGCACGTCCGTGCGCAGGTAACTGTGTGCCTCGGCAAGCAGCTTGAATCCGTCGACGGAAGTCATGTCATGCCCCTTCGGATCAGCATTGGGATCTAGGGATCGCACACTAGCCGGGCCGGGCCGACGTGTCAGGAGACTTCGTTCGACCGCGCGGCGCGCACCGGGAGCCGGATCCCGGAGAATCGCGGTTGCCGCCTTTGTCCGTTCGATGATGGACTGAGCCGATGGATCACGAAGCGGTACTCGCCCTGTTCGACCGGCAGATGCGACGGGACGCGCGGCCGGACGATCCCGCTGCGCGGATCGAGCGGACCGGCGACGTGGTGCGACAGGTCGGCGCCGGGAACGAGGACTGGAACGGCGTCGTCTGGTCCGATCTCGACGGGACCACGGCGGACGAGGCGATCGCGGCACAGGTCCGGCACTTCACCACGCTGGGGCGCGAGTTCGAATGGAAACTGTACGGCCATGACCGACCCGGTGACCTTCCCGGGCGGCTGCTGGCTGCGGGGTTCTCCCCCGAGTCCGAGGAGACCGTGATGGTCGCCCGGACCGACGACCTCTCCACCGTCGTCGCACTACCGGAGGGGATCCGGTTGCGGCCGGTCACCGATGCGCCCGGCGTGGATCTCGCGGCAGACGTCCACGAACAGGCCTTCGGGACGAGCGCCGACCGGCTTCGGCACCGCCTGCACTCCCAGCTGGCGGGAAGGCCCGAGACCTTCAGCATGGTCCTCGCGATGGCCGGTGACCTGCCGGTGTGCGCCGCGCGGATGGAACTGCATCCGGGCACCGACTGCGCCGGGCTCTGGGGCGGGGGCACGGTGGCCGCGTGGCGGGGCCGGGGCATCTACCGGGCGCTGGTCGCCCATCGGGCCCACATCGCCGCCGAGCTCGGCTATCGCTATCTGCAGGTCGATGCCTCCGACCAGAGCCGCCCGATCCTGCGGAACCTCGGGTTCACGGCCCTGACCACCACCACGCCGTACGTGTACCAGCCTTAGCGGTCACCGGATCGCGGTCCCGCGCCGGACTACGGAGGCCGACGGACTACGGGAGGTCGACGGACTCCCCCAGCGGGATGCGCGCATAGTCGGTCCCGCCCTTCGTGGCCATCCACCAGTCGAAGCTCTCCAGGCCGATGGCGCTCAGATGGGCTTCGTGGATGGGGAACGCGCGCGCCGGCGCCACCGCCCGGGCGAACTCGACGGCCTCGGCGAGTTTCACCCACGGGCCGGAAATCGGCACCAGCAGGGTGTCGACCGCTTCCGCGGGGACGAACATCGAGTCCCCCGGGTGGTAGAGGCCGTCGACGATGAAGCCGATGTTGGTGCAGCCGGGCAGACCGTCGACGATCTCGGCGTGCTCGCCGCCGACGGCGCGCACACTGAATCCGGCCGCGGTGAAGGTGTCCCCGACGGCGACTCCGGTCACGCCGGCCCCGAGGCTCGCGGCCAGGGCGGCGTGGGTGTGGACGGTCAGCTCAGGGTTGCTCTCACGGGCCGCTTTGAGCTTGTCGACGTCGATGTGGTCCTCGTGCTCATGGGTGATGAGCACGGCCGTGGCGCCGGTCAGTGCCTCCCCCTCGGACAAGGTGCCCGGGTCGATCACGAGCACTCGGTCACCGATTTCGAGGCGCACACAGGCGTGGCCGTATTTCGTCAGACGCATCTGATCAACTTACTGGCAGGTGGGGCGCGGGATCCAGGGACTTCCGGACGCCCGAGGTGCGCATCGCCCGGCGAAGGCGCAGCCTGGATGCATGGACCCGGGCGCGCGGCTCGCGACGCCGTCGGTCATCGTGTGGGATGTCCACCATGCCGACAGGCCCTTCCGTCGTGTCTGGATCAACAAGGTGAACGTCGGCAAGGCGTACTCCGTCGCGGATGTCGTCGAGTTCGCCCGGCGCGCGGGTTTCGACGACCTGGACACCGCGGACGAGTCACAGGTGAGCTGGCGCGGGGGCGGCTCGGAGGAGTGGGGCTAGGTGTATTGACCCGCAGGGTTGTTTGCGCGGGTGATGGGTGGGTTTCCGCCGAGTGCGGTGTGGCCGCGGTGGTGGTTGTAGGTGTGGAGGAAGTCTGGCAGAGCGGCTGTTCGCTCGTCGTTGCTGGTGTAGGGCCGTAGGTAGGCCCATTCGTCGGCGAGGGTGCGGTTGAAGCGCTCGACTTTGCCGTTGGTCTGAGGTCGGTAGGGGCGGGTGAGTTTTCCGGTCGCGCCGAGGTCGGCCAGGACGGCCTTCCAGGCCAGGCCCTTGCGGTAGGACCAGGCGTTGTCGGTCAGAACCCGTTCGATCCGGTCGATGCCGTGCTGGTGGAAGAACGCGGCCGCGCGGGCCAGAAAGCCCGCGCAGGTCGCGACTTTCTCGTCGGGGTGGATCTCGCTGTAAGCCAGGCGTGAGTGGTCGTCCACGGCGGAGTGGACGTAGTCGAAGCCCATGCCGCGGATGGGTCGCCCAGCCTCACGGCCCCGGACCTTGTGACCGCCGCCGTCGGGAATCCGGCCGAGCTTCTTGACATCGATGTGGATGAGTTCGCCGGGCCGTTCGCGTTCGTAGCGGCGGATGAGGGTGCCGGTGGGCCGGTCGAGCCACGCGAGGCGGTGCAGGTGGTGACGGGTCAGGATCCGGTGGACGGTCGAGGCGGGCAGGCCCAGGATCGGTCCGATCCGGGCCGGTCCCAGCTTGCGGGCCTGCCGCAGTGCACACACCCTCGCCTCGACCGCGGCCGGCGTGCGGTGCGGGGTCGTGTGCGGGCGGCTGGAGCGGTCGTGCAGCACCGCCTCGCCCTCCGCGCGCCACCGGCGGACCCACTTGTGGGCCGTGGCCCGCGAGATCCCCATCTCCGCCGCGACATGAGCGACCGGACGGCCGGATACGACACGTTCGATGAGAAGCCGTCTGCCATGAACGGTCAGCCGGGCATTACGGTGGGACACGAAGACCTCCGAGTGGTGCAGTCCTAGACAGCTCCACCACACCGGAGGTCTTCGCCATGTTCAAGACCCACCACTGTCAACAACGCTCGTGATCAATACAGCTAGGTCCTGTCCGGCCTTGGTGCTGCACCGTAGGCCGGAGGGTTGGGGCGCGCCTACGGAGTGGCTGAGTATTCGGACCGATGTCCGATTTCCGTCCGTGTTCCTCTCCCACGTGCCCTGACCGGGTGTTCCTCCGCAGACGGCCCACGGACTCAACCCGCGTGCACCCGTTCCGCGGACAGTCCCGAACGCGCCGTGCATCGGCGAACCATGCCCCGGCGATGCTCACCGACCCGGTGGCCCGCGCCGCGTCCACCACCGCGACCGCCGCTGCCGTCACCGCCTGCGCCGCCGCCTGACCCTCCGCCGCATCAGGTGGTCGAACCGTGTCGGTCGCCGTCGCCAACGCGCGGCTGCGACCGACACGGCACCATTTCAGGCGGTCACGCCGGAAGCGCGTGCACGCCGGAACGGGCGACGCGGAACCCCACGTCGTCGACCTGGAAGGTCGGGTGGCTGCGGCGGCGCGCGGAGGCGCGGCAGCTCCAGTGCTCGTCGAACCAGCCACCGCCGCGAAGCACGCGGTACGTGCCGTAGACCTCGGGGTCGTAGACGTCCCAGCACCAGTCCCAGACATTGCCGAGCATGTCGTGGAGTCCCCACGGGTTGGGCTGTTTACCGCCCACGTCATGGACCCGCTCGTCCGAGTTGCCGCGGTACCAGGCGATCTCGTCGAACGGACCGTAACGGGGTCCTTCCGTACCCGCGCGGCAGGCGTGTTCCCACTCGGCCTCGGTCGGCAGCCGGTAACCGTCGGCGGATGCGTCCCATTCGATGCCCTCGCCGTCGGCGTGGAGGTGGTAGGCGGGGGTGAAACCGTCGCGCTGGGACAGGGCGTTGCAGAACCGGACCGCGTCCCACCAGGAGACGCTCTCGACGGGCAGCCGGTCACCCTGGGCGGCGCTCGGACGCCGGTCGGTGATCTCTGCGTACAGCGCCTGGGTGACGGGGAACGCCGCCAGCTCGTACGGCGCGACCTCCACCGACCAACTGCGCTGTGTCCGCCGGTCCGACAGCGTCACCCGTCCCGGCGGGATGGCGACCAACTCGGTTCCTGCACTCGGGTCCATGGTCAGGTGATCTTACGGGACGCCGTCCTCGCCGATCGGACGGCACCGGCTCCGGGCCGACCTGATCACCTCCCGCTGTTCAGGTCGAAGAGCGGGACGCCGCCGCACGCCGTCTGGCGCACAGCCCCATAGGCGCGCTTATGGTGAGCCGTCATATGCGTACGACCGGAGGGGAACTGATGGTGCGTAGGACCCGAGTCATCCGAAACGCCGCCGCGTCCGTGGCAGCGCTGCTGCTCTGCGGCGGGCTGGCCCCGTCGGCGTCCGCCACGGGCGGCCCGGCACGGCCGAACCCGGCCGCCGTCCAGCTCGACCCGTACTGGAGCCCGGCCCGGATGGCGGACGCGCTGCGCGGCGAACCGGGCAACGGTCCCGGGACCGGCTCGTCGACCCATAGCGTCTCCCCCACCGTGGACGGGCCCCGGCCGGGTGAGTACATTCCGCCCAGCCGGAGCTTCGACGGCATTCCCCAGGCGGGCACCTTCTTCTGGACCGACGCCACCGGTACCGGACGTACCTGCAGCGGATCCGTGGTGCGCAGTCCCGGGCGTGACCTGGTACTCAGTGCCGGACACTGTCTGAAGGGCTACTCCGGCACCTCCCCCCGGCGCAACCTGGCCTTCGTGCCGCAGTACCACGACGGGCTCAAGCCGTTCGGTGTCTTCCCCGTCGCGAGCAACGGCGTCTACGTCGCGCAGCAGTACTACGACCTGGGCGAGCACGCGGGAGCCGCGTACGACTTCGGCTTCGCGGTCACCGAGCCCAACCAGGACGGGACGCGACTGCAGGACGCGGTGGGCGGGGTGCGGCTGCTCACCGGGACCGGGTACTACCACGCCCCGGTACGGATGATCGGGTATCCGGCGGGTGCGACCAAGCCGCTGCAGTGCTGGAGCTGGACCACCAAGTGGGTCAGCGATGATCCGGCCGACCCCGGTACCTTCCCGCGCATCGCGTGCGACGCGTTCGTGGGCGGAACCAGCGGCGGGCCGATGCTGGTGCCGTGGCCGGGCGGCTGGGCGGTGATCGGGGTCATCGGCGGTTACCACACCGGCGGCAACACCCCCAAGGTCTCCTACAGCGCCTACTTCGGCGCCGCGACCCAGGACCTCTACCGCGCGGCGATCACCGGCACCCCGCCCGCCGGCCCGGCCTCCTGAGGACTCAGCGCTTCAGCGCCGGGAGATGACGGCACAGGGCCTCGGGAAAGGCCGGGCTCATCCGCAGAACGCCCGCGCATCCGGCTGCATCGGAAGTGCCCAGGGCGTGCCATCCGTCGGGCGCGGCCCGGAAGGACCACCGGGTGGTCAGCGCACTCTCGGTGCAGCCCGAGGACACGTCACCGCAGGCGGGTCCCATACGGGTGGAGAGTTCGAGGACGAGCCAGTGGCCGTCGCAGCCGAGGTCGTCCCAGTAGGTGTGCTGCGGGGTGTCGGCGGTGAGCATCGCCTGCTGGTACGAGGCGCTCGTGCAGCCGGTGGGTGCCGGATCGCAGCCGAGCTTGCCGCACTTGCGCAGGGCCGGGCGGGTGGCGCCGGACAGGGTGAAGACGTCGGAGCTGTTGACCATGACCCGGTGCCCGACGACGGACACCGGCAGCCGAACGGACGTCAGCGCCCGCTCGTCGTGCGTACATCCCGAGCGACGGTCCATGCTGCTGGACTCGAAGATCACCTTCACATAGATGACGCCGTTCTCCACGGTGTCGACGGCGGCCTTGAGCCCGCGGGTGCAGTTCGTCCCGGCCGGCACCTGGACATCCAGCTGGAGGGTACGGTCGTCGGCGGCGACGCTCACCCCGTTCACGGCCATCGGGGCCGCCAGCGTCCAGGAAATGGGGGATTCCGCGGTGGAAGGTTCTCGTGTGCTGGTCGCGCCGCCGTCAGCGCGCATCGTGCCGCAGCCACTCAGCAACCAGCACATCACTATGAGGACCCCTGCGAGAGCGATGCTCGAGGGCCCTGTCGACGACCAACTCGACGGCCTGCCGCGCGACACTCGTCCTCATCCGCTGATCGTTCCGATGGTCAGTGCGGCCGCTGCTCTGTCGAGCGTCTGCGGATGGCCGTAGAGGCCCGGCAGGCCGCCCGAGTGCAGGAAGACCGTGCGGTGTCCGGGGACGATGTCGCCGTCCCGGACCGCCGCGATCAGGCCGGCCATCGCCCGTCCCGTGTAGATGGGATCGAGCACCATGCCTTCGGTCCTGGCGGCCAGCAGCAGGGCTTCCATGACCTCATCGGTCAGTGTGCCGTAGCCGTCGCCGACCTGGTCGAGCCGTACCCGCAGGGTCCCCGGCGCACAGCGTTCCCCGCTCAGTCCTGAGACGAGCTCGGCCACGGTGCCGGACGGATCCGCGACGGCGCCGCAGTGGACGCCCAGCACTCGCGCGGAGCCCAGGGAATCGACGAGGCCGGCCATCGTGCCGCCGGAGCCGAGTGCGGTGACGACGGTCGACAGGTCGGGGGCCTGTGCGAGGAGTTCGCGCCCGCATTCGACGTAGCCGCGCGCACCCACCACGCTGGAACCCCCGAAGGGGATGAGTGCCGGAACGGCGCCCCTCCCCCGCAATTTCTCGGCCACCTGCTCGGCCGCGGCCTTGAGCGCCTCGGCGCCGACATCACCGGCCCATACGACGGTCGCGCCGAACAGGGCGTCGAGTACGAGGTTGCCGGACCCCGGCGATCGGGGTGTGCCGACGAGGACGAGGACGGCGTCGAGCCCCAGCCTGGCGGCGGCAGCCGCGGTCAGCCGCGCGTGGTTGCTCTGCGGAGCGCCCGTGGTCACCAGCACCGTCGCCCCGGCGTCGTGTGCCGCGCCGCAGAGCCACTCCAGCTTGCGCACCTTGTTCCCGCCGCCGCCCAGGCCGATGAGATCGTCCCGTTTGACCCACAGGTCGTCCGGGCCGAGGCCCAGTGCGGCGGCCAGCCGCGGCATGGGTTCGAGCGGGGTGGGCCACGTAGCCAGCACGGCCCGCGAGGCGTTACCGCTGCCCGATGTCATCATGCTGTCCTTCGTTCGCGGTGCCGTCCTGCGCTCGTGCCGGACATCCTGCCACGGCGACGATCACCCCGTCCGAACGGCGGTAGCCGGGCCGCCGGCGGAGCACCCCGAGCTGCCGGCCCGCCTCACGAACTGAGCGCTCCACCGACGAACGGTGGCGCGCCGGAACGTGGTTCGGTGCTGCCACATGTGGAAGGTCGGTGCCGCGTTCTCGTCCTGGGCGGGGACGCCCCGGCGGTAGAGGAGCACGCTGATGAGCAGCCCGGCGGCGAAGAAGCCCGCCGACCACCAGTAGGCGGTGGAGTAGCTCTCCAGCAAGGCCTGTCCGCGCACTGCCGGGTCGGCGGGGTTCCTGCCGGCGAGGTAGCCGGTGGCGGCGCTGGCGGCGAGGGTGTTGAGCAATGCGGTACCGATAGAGCCGCCGATCTGCTGCATGGCGTTGACGGCGGCGGAGGCGACTCCGGCATCGTGTGCGGCGACACCCGAGGTGGCAAGACTCATCGCCGGTGCCATCACCAGACCGATGCCGAGCCCGAGGACGACGAGCGGGGGCAGGATGTGGGCGGCGTAGGTGCTGTCCATGCTCAGAGGGCCCGGTGGCTGGCTAGGCTGCCTGCTATGAATACGGCCATGACCGACGACGGGGCCGCCGAGCCCGTCGTCCTCGACGTGACGGAACTGGCGTCCGATCCGGAGCGGGACGCCCGGTTCGCCGAGTCGGCCCATCGGATTCTGGCCGATCTCGTCCGTGGAGGTGCCGCACTCGGCTGGGTCGAACCTCCGTCGCGCGACGAAGTGGCCGAACTCCTCCATCACGTGGTCGCCGCGGTGCACGCCGGTGACGGGGCACTGCGTGCGGCCTATCTCGGCCATCGGCTCGTCGGGTTGGGGTACTGGCTGCGCTACGCGCGACCGACCCACCGGCCGCACGCCGACCTGGAGAAGCTCGCGGTGGATGCAGCCGCCCACGGCCGTGGCGTCGGCCGGACGCTGACCGCCGCCCTGATCTCCGACGCCCGGCGGGCGGGAATCGAGGTCCTCACCCTGGACGCCCGCGGCGACAACAGCGGTGCCCTGCACCTCTACCGGTCGCTGGGCTTCACGGAGTACGGCCGCCTCCCTGGCTTCGTCGCCGTCGGTGAACGCCGCTACGACAAGGTCTTCTACATGCTGGACCTCCGCCACCGCAGCTGAGGCTCCTGCCCGCTCGACCTGTCATGCGCCGGGGTGGCGCCGCCTGTGTCGCTCGCGGCTACCGGCTATTTCTTCGGCGACGGAGCCTGTTGCGGGCCGGCCAGTTGCTGGCTGAGCCAGCCGATCGCTGCCGGGTACTCGCTGATCCAGGTGCCGTAGTTGTGACCACCGGTCGCGAGCAGCATGGTCTTCACCCGCACCTTGCTGCCCTGAGCCGCACGGACGAACTGCTCGATGGAGGCCGGCGGGCTGTCGCGGTCCTGCGCCGAGGTCGCGAGGAAGATCCCCACGTCCGCTCCGGAGCCCGCGACCAGGTGGGTCGGGCTGTTGCGCTCCCGCAGGGCCGGGTCGGGCAGGACGGACGGGTCGCCGGTCAGCGGGTCGGGATCGAGCGCGGCGCCGGCGCCGAACACCCGTGGGTACTGCAGCGGGAGCTTCGCGGCGCAGTAACCGCCGGTGGAGAACCCCATCACCCCCCAGCCGTGGGGACCGGGCACCGTACGGAACTTCTCCCGCAGCAACTCAGGGACGTCCGCCGCGAGCCAGGTGGCGACCTTGCGGTCCGGCGCATCGCTGCAGTCCGTATCGACGCTGCCCGGGTTGATCACCGGCATGGCCAGGATGAACGGATGTGACTGGTGGGCGTCCACCATCTTCTGGAAGGCGTCGGGCATACCGCCGTGCTCCAGCCACGACTGAGGTGATCCCGGCACTCCGTGCAGCAGCATCAGGACGGGGAAGCGGGTGGAGCGGAACGTGGGATCGTCGTACTGCGGAGGGGTCCAGACGATGACCTGCCCGGAGAGTTTGGAGTGCGTTCCATGGAAGTAGGTGTCCAGAATCCCGTTGTCGCTGCGGTTGAACTGGGCGCGGGTCACGGGCGGGCCGGGCATCGCGATGGTGTTGCTGTTGTCGGGGGTGCCGAGCAGGTCGTCCCAGGACGAGTAGAGGCCGTAGCTGTTGTTCATCCATACGGCCACCACCGAGATCGCGGTGAGCTGGCACAGCAGAATCATGACCAGCCGGGTGAGTGCCCGCACCAGGCGCGGTCCGGGAATCCTCGCCCACAGGAGCATCGTGCCGATGACCATCAGCAGCGTCACGATGATGAGCACGACCCAGAACGATGTCCCCGTCAGACTCACGTCAAGCCCTCCTGCCCTGGTGCGCCGGCGCGATGCTGCAACCGCCGGTCCGGTCCCCCTGATCCGGGTTCCGGTGCTCGTTGTCAACGTCTCACACGCATCCGGCAGACGGCTGTGCGGCATGCCCGAACCTGGCCGGGCATACCGCACTTGGGGGCGCGCTCGCGCCGTCGCTCGCCTGTCCGACCAGATCCGAGCCTGGCCGATCCGAGCCGACCTTGCGCTACCGCCCGGCAACCGGCCGGTAGGTGCACACGTGCACGCCCGCGTCACTGATGGCGGTGGACACCAACTCGAGCGTGCGCAGTACACCGTCGTCAAGGAAGATCTTCTTACCTCCGCCGAGAAGCACCGGCATGATCATGAGGCGGAGTTCGTCGATCAGGCCCTCACCCAGAAGGGTGCGCGCGAGCGTCGGGCTCCCCATGACCAGCAGGTCGCCACCCTCGGCGTCCCGCAGCTCCCGGATACGGGAGACCGCCTGATCGCCGGGGATGAGTGTGGTGTTGCTCCATGTCAGGTCGTCGTCCTTGAGCGTCCCGGACACGACGTGCTTCGGAATGGCATTCATCTGATCGGCGAACGGGTCGCCCGCCCGCTCGGGCCACGCCGCGGCCATGGTCTGCCACGTGCTGCGCCCGAACAGCAGCGCCTCAGCCTTGGTCAACGCGTCGGAGAAGGCACCCCCCACCACCTCCGGATCGAAGAACGGGTGCGACCAGCCGCCGTGCGCGAACCCGCCGTCGGTGTCCTCCTCGGGACCGCCGGGCGCCTGTACGACGCCGTCCAGGCTCATGAACTCACTGATGACGATGCGCATGGGACTCGCTCCTCTTCCTCGCTCCGGGTGTACGGCAATGAAGACTGCGGCGCCGCTCCGGAATCATCGCTCCCATCGGGACCATGTTGATCCCTCGCCACACGACAGAGTCAGGTCCCTTGCCATGAGAGAGTGGGCGTTTCGGATTTGCCGGGCATTCTCCCGCCAGCCCGGCACCAGAAGGGCGAACGGATGAGCGCGCGTTTCGAGGAGATCGACTGGCAGCCCACGCCGATGGGCGACATCAGTCTGCGGCGCCGACGTGACCCTGTGTCCGGCGAGGAGGTGTACGAGGTGAAGCTCGGCGACGAGTTCCTGATGTCCAGCCTCTTCACCGCGGGCGAGATCGCGCTCACCCGGCTCGGACTCGCACCCCTTCCGGACGACGCCCAACTGGATGTCGTCGTGGGCGGCCTCGGCCTCGGGTACACCGCTCGGGCGGCGCTGGACGACCCGCGGGTGCGTTCACTCATCGTCGTCGACACGCTCGGCGAGGTGATCGACTGGCACCGGCGCGGCTTGGTCCCGCTGGGTGCCGGGCTGGCATCCGACCCCCGCTGCCGTCTGGTCCAGGGCGACTTCTTCGCGATGGTCGGCGACTCCACCGGCCTGGACCCCCGCACACCGGACCGCCGCTTCCACGCCATCCTGCTGGACGTCGACCACTCACCGCGCCACGTCCTGCACCCGCGGCACGCGGCGCTCTACCGGCCTGCCGGACTGCGTTCCCTCGCCAATCGGCTCCACCCCGACGGTGTCTTCGCCCTCTGGTCGAACGACCCGCCGGACGAGGAGTTCAACTCCGTCCTCGCGGAGGTCTTCGCGGAACCGGAGGCCCACGTCGTCCACTTCGACAATCCGCTGCAGGAAGGAACGGCGACCAACACCATCTACGTGGCGAGGAAAGCGCAGCAGTAGACCGAAGGGGTCGAAGGTTCGCGTCGGTGGGACTGCCGGCAGTCCCGCGGGGCGGACCGAAGTGCGTGCCGCGCCGATATCGGCTGGCTGTCCGGACACCGGCCTGTCATCGTCCAGGGATGTCCGGTCAGCAGCATCACCAAGCCGTGGCGTCGGTTCCCTACGTCCGCGGCGCCCTGGAGACACACATCACGGTGGCATGCCCGGCTGCCGGGACCGGGATCGCCCGGCTGGCGGACTGGGCCGCGTACCGCGGATTGAGTTTCGCCCATATCGTGCTCGCCCGTGGCCGGACCCGCTCCCAGCCCATGCTGAACCTCCGGGGCGAGGGATCGGCCACGGAACACGTGGAGAACGCCACCGGCGTCGCGTCCGAACTGGCGGCGGACGGCTACCGGGCCGTCCGGATCAAGACGGAGGCCGTCCCCTGGGCCGCCGGGGTGCCGCAGGACGACGTCGCGGCCGCCGCTCTCGAACCCGACCTGTACTTCGAGCACCATGTGAAGTTGCTGCTTCCCACCCGGCACGACCGGCTGCTGCTGGAGCGGCTGGCCCGCCCCCACATCGCGCACGTCTCATGGAACGCCCGACGTGTTCGCGAGGACGGCCTGGAGGAGCGCTTCATCACTCAGCGGTGCCGGGGCGTCGGTCGAGGCACTGCCGAACGGCGGCTGACCGCGCTGCTCCACGATCTGAACGCAGCCGACTCCCATGTGCTCGAGGTGGAGCGGGAGTTCGTCCTGCACGACACCAACCTCTCTCTGGACGACGGTTGGATATCTCAGGAGGTCTCACGTTGATGTCACCGACGGACAGCGCCGACGACTGGGCACAGCTGCGGGGCAGCCCTGTCGATATTCCGCACTCCCCTCTCGACGAGGAGACCCGGCTCCGCGGGGACTTCCCCCGAACCTTGCTGGCGTCGCCCGACGGAATGAGCCAGTCGTTGGTCTTCGAGCCCGCTCTGAAGCAGTTCTCCAACGCGTACCGGGCGGGCGAGCCGCGGTTCGCGGACGAGGAGGCGGGGCGGATCTGGCATCAGGCGCGCAGGACCGTGCTCGATGTCGTGCTCGCCTCGATCGCGAACGGTCCCTGGACACAGCATCTGGTGCTGCGCGGCAGCGTGTTGATGGCCACGTGGTTCAAGGAAGCGGCCCGCGACCCGGGCGACCTGGACTTCGTCGTCGTCCCTCAGGACTGGCGGCTGGACGAACCGCGCACCACGGAACTGTTCTTCGGAATCGCGCGGGACGCGGCGGCCGCCGGCGCCGACAGCGCCGTCCGCATCCATGCGGACAGCATGATCACCGAGGAGATCTGGACCTACGACCGGGTGCCCGGTCGTCGCATGCTCCTGCCCTGGACGGCGCCCGGATGCGCCGGCGGGACCGTTCAGCTCGACCTGGTGTTCAACGAGACCCTGCCGGCCCCGGCGGAGCTCACCGAGCTCCTGCCGCTGGGAGACGGTCCCGGCTGCCGTCTCTGGGCCGCGTCGCCGGCTCTGTCACTTGCGTGGAAGCTCCTGTGGCTCATCACCGACCTCCACCCGCAGGGCAAGGACCTGTACGACGCCGTGTTGCTGGCCGAGAGCGCTCCTCCGCCGTACGAACTGGTTCGGAACACCTTCGTCCTGACCGGCGTCGAGGGATTGCGGCCTCCCAGCTCCTCGTGGACCGAGACACTGGCCGTCGAGCAGGGCTGGGAGCACTTCACGGCCGAGTATGCACAGGTGGCGGGAACCGCCGCGGAGTACCGGGACCGGCTCCTGCGGGCTCTGACGCCGTTGCTCACCGCCTCGGAACCACCCGGCGAGGACACGTACGACCGATGGGTCCGCTGGCTGGGACCACTGATCGAGTCGACCCGTGCGACCGCCGGCAACGACCCTGCGCCGGCCCTCGGGCACCTCGCGGGAGGCGGCTGGGACGGCCTGATGGCGGCTGTCGTGATCGTGCGGGAGGTCGCCGGGCGGCAGGCACTCGACCTTGAAGGGGCCCTGCATGCGGTCCTGGACAGTGGTGACAGCTGGCGGACCTGGCGGGAGAGGCCCGAATGGTGGCCCGACGTTCTCGACCGACTGAGCTGAGCGCGCCGGCCGCGGCGGGGTCGCCGAGCACCAGCGCCACGGGTTCGGCGCGGTCCGCCTGACCATGGAGGGTGACCGTTTCGCCCCCGCGCGGCGCCGGCGACGATAGGCGCCCAGGCCGGGCGAACCGTTCGCCAACCAGGCCGGACCTTGCGCGAGAACCAGCGTTCTCCTAAGCTGCGAAGTGAGGAGAACGCTGGTTCTCCCATGGGAAGGGATACATCATGTCCGAGCAGAGGCCGCCACTGCCGCCGTTCACCGCCGAGAGCGCCCAGCAGAAAGTAAGGGCCGCCGAGGACGCCTGGAACAGCCGTGATCCGGAGCGGGTCTCGCTCGGGTACACCGAGGATTCCGAGTGGCGCAATCGCGACGTGTTCATCACCGGCCGGGCCGAGATCGTGGAGTTCCTGCGCGCCAAGTGGGAGCGGGAGCTGGACTACCGGCTCCGCAAGGAACTCTGGGCCTACACCGACCACCGCATCGCGGTGCGCTTCGAGTACGAATGGCACACCGACCAGGGCCAGTGGTACCGCAGTTACGGCAATGAGAACTGGGACTTCGACGAGAACGGCCTGATGCGGCGCCGCTACGCGAGCATCAACGACCTCGCCATCACCGCCGACGAGCGCCGCATCTCTCTCTGACGCCGCCCGCCCGGACGGCCTTCACCGTCCGAGGAGGGCCCCGCCGAGCCCCGGCGGGGCCACTCGCCGTCGCCGGTCAGGCGGGGCGGGGGCCGCCGGTGGATTCGAGGATGATGCGCACCGCGTCCTTTGCCTGGCGGGCGGGCTGGGGAGAGCCGGAGATCGCGGCCGTGGTGATGGCGCCCTCGGCCAGCAGGGCGACGTGATCGGCGACCCAGGCCGGTTCGCCGGCGGCGGCCACGAGATCGGCGAGATACCGCCGGAAGGCGTCCTTGTGGGCGCGGGCGATGGCGGCCACTTCCGGCGAGGTCGCGCCGAGTTCACCGAACGAGTTGATGAAGGCGCAACCGCGGAAGTCCGGCTCGTCGAACCAGTCGTGGAGCCAGTCGAAGACCGCCAGCAGGCTCTCGCGCGGCGACGGCCGGGCATCGGCGTACTCGGCCAGCCGGCGCCGCCAGGCCTCGTCCCGCCGCCGCAGGTACGCCTCGACCAGGTCCCCCTTGGAGGGGTACAGCTGATACAGGCGCTTCAGGGAGACACCGGAGGTGGACCGGATCTCGTCCATCCCCACCAGCTGGATCCCGCGGTCGTAGAACAGCGCCTCGGCCGCGTCCAGGACACGCGCCTCGGCCAGCTCGGGACTCAGCACTTCCACCCATCTCCCCGCATATCGAGAACCATCGTTCTCCTATGGTAGCAACAACCCGGGAGACCTCCGGAAATACCGGCAGGCGGCGCAATCCGTTCCCGCCCCGCCCTCCCGTGGCCGGGAATCGACAGGGTCACGTCATTGAACGACCGCCATGGCCCGACCACCCCGGAGGTGACGCCCCATCAATCGGAGAATCCTCAGCAATTCACCGCCCCTCATGGTGTGTTGATACAAGGCGACGTCATGTCCCATTCATGTTCATCTCGCGAACCGGATCCCCCGTTGACACTCTCCGTGGCCGGGCACTAACTTCTCGCATTGTCGCCACACCAGGAGCACAAGGCTCCCCGGGACTAGCGACACCGAAGGACGCTCTCCAGTTGACGACAGCGACCGAAATCTTCGAGATTCAGTCCTGCACACCGGTTGCGACAGCGGCCGAAGTCTTCGAGGTGCAGCCCTACACCTCCCACTGCCAGGTGATCCGCGCCGAGGGCGACCATGCCGTTATCGGTGTGTCGCCGGGAAACAGTTACTTCTCTGCGCAGCGCATCACGGATCTCGCCCGATGGGGCATCGACAACTTCCGGCAGGTCGATTTCGTCTATACCGACCTCCATGTCGCCGAGATGTACGAGGCATCCGGCTATACGCCCGATGATGCCCGGCGCAAAGCCGTCAAGAATCTGCGCGGCGTGCGGGCCAAGGTGACCAATGCCGTGGAAGCCGCCTCCTACGGGGGGAGGCTCAGAGCCCACGCCATGTCGGATTTCCTGGACATCCCGGCCTACCGGAGAATCCACGACCGCCTCTGGGCTCTTCTGGACACCGATCCGGAGTTCCGCAGGACCTGCGACACGCTCGTGGACTCGTTCCTCACGTCCAAAGTCCTGGACGGGAAGGCCAGCACCGAGCGGCAGCGCGAAGTATGCCTCAAGTACGTATGCGCGGAGGCCCCCTTGTTCCTGGACACCCCCGCCATCCTGGAGGTTCCCTCCTCCCTCAACTGCTACCACCAGCTCCTGCCGATGGCCGAACTTCTCTACTCGCGCGGATTCGGACTGCGAGCCTCCCGCAACCAGGGCCATGCCATCGTCACACCCGCACAAGGAGACCCCGATGTCCGTTGAGACGCTGCTCGACCCGCAGGCCGGGACGCTGCTCGACTTCCCGTTCTCCTGGCGCGGCGATCAACTGCCGCACGAGATCGACGCCTTGCGCAAGGAGCCCGTCAAGCGGGTCCGGACGATCGCCGGCGACGAGGCGTGGCTGGTCTCCTCCCATGCCCTGTGCAAGCAGGTGCTGGAGGACACCCGGTTCAGCCTCAAGGACACCTCGATGCCGGGTGCGCCGAGGCAGTACGCCCTGACGATCCCGCCCGAGGTCGTCAACAACATGGGCAACATCACGGGGGCGGGGCTTCGCAAAGCGGTGCTCAAGGCCATCAACCCGAAGGCCGACGGCCTGCTGGACTGGATGCGTTCGCACGCGGCCGGGCTGGTCGACGGGCTGCGGGCGCAGGGCGCTCCGGTGGATCTGCGGGCGCAGTTCTCCAATCCGTACTCGGAGGCGATGCACTGCCGCATCCTGGGCATTCCGCAGGCCGACGCTCCCCGGCTGGCCGCGAGTCTGGACATCGCGTTCATGAACTCCGCCTGCCCCGTCAGCGGTGCGAAGCTCAACTGGGACCGCGACATGGCGTACATGGTGGAGCGCCTGGACGACCCGGCGACGACCGGGCTGATGGCCGATATCGCCGCGCTGCGCAAGGACCCGGAGTACGACCACCTCACGGACGAGATGCTCGCCACGGTCGGCGTGACGATGTTCGGCGCGGGGGTGATCTCGACCTCGGCGTTCCTGACGATGGCGGTGTTCTCCCTCATCCAGCACCCCGAGACCTGGGCCGAACTGCGCGAGGACCCCAGCAGGATCCCTGCGGCGGTCGACGAGTTGCTGCGGATCAACCTGTCGATCGGTGACGGTCTGCCGCGGCTGGCCCTCGAGGACGTCCTGCTCGGGGATGTGGAGGTCAAGAAGGGCGAACTGGTCCTGGTGCTCGTCGAAGGCGCCAACTTCGACCCCGAGGTGTTCGCCGATCCGCACCGACTGGATCTCGGCCGTGAGAACACCGCGGCGCATCTGTCGTTCGGCGGCGGCCAGCACTACTGCCCGGCCACCGCGCTGGGCAAGAAGCACACCGAGATCGCCCTGGAAGTCCTGCTGGAGCGGATGCCGGACCTGCAGCTCGCCGTCCCCGTCGAACAGCTCGTATGGCGGACCGGGTTCATGAAGCGGATGCCCGAGCGGCTCCCCGTCATGTGGTAGCAGCCGACGGTCCTCGCCCGTCCTGGAAGAGCCGGGGCGGGCGAGAACCTCTTTACAGTGGCGCTCCTTACTGACACGGTCGGGCCATCGCCGGGTTCAATTGGGGGGCACGGCGGTCGCTGACGTGTCTGGGGGGACCGTTGTGCCGTTTCTGACCTCGCGTTTGCCGTGGCTGCTCCGCCGGCGCTCGCGGTGGCTGATCCTGACGTCGCTCACCGCGGTCGCCGCCGCGTTCGTGCCGTTCCTGGCGGCGGGCGGGCCTGCCGTCGCGGACGGCCGTCCCGCCGTCCCCGTGGTGGGCGGTACGGCTCCGCCACCCGCTCCGCACCACGGTGTCGCACCGGCGTCCGCCATGGTGCCGATCGCTCCGGTCCTGTCCAGGGCCGGCTGGACGGCGGCCGCGAGCGACGAGGAGACGGTCGGGGAGAACGGGCGGGCGGCCAACGTCCTGGACGGCGACGCCGCCACGTTGTGGCACAGCAAGTGGACGGCGCCCGCCACCGCGCTGCCGCACAGCCTCACCATCGACATGCACCGCACCGCCGTGGTGTCCGCACTCGTCTACCGGCCGCGCAGCAGCGGTGCCAACGGCCGGGTCGGGGTCTATGCCATCGCGCTCAGCGCGGACGGGCTGACGTGGACGCGGCCCGTGGCCACCGGCACCCTGCCCGACGACGGCACCATCAAGACGCTGAACTTCGCCGCCCAGGGAACCAGGTTCGTCCGGCTGACCGCCTCGACGGAGGCCGGAAACCGTGGCCCGTGGACCTCGGCCTCCGAGATCAACCTGCTGGGCGATCCCGGTCTGCCCGCCTCCGTCGTCGAACTTCCCGTCACGGGCTGGACGGCCACGGCCAGCGACGAGGAGACCGCCGCGCAGAACAACCGCGCCGGCAACGTCCTGGACGGCGACGCCACCACCCTGTGGCACAGCAAGTGGTCCGGCACTCCGACCGCGCTGCCGCACTCCATCACGCTGGACATGCACGCCAACCAGCGGGTCTCCGCACTGAGTTACACGCCGCGCGTCTCGGGGGCCAACGGCCGGATCGGCGCCTACACCGTGACCGCCGGTCTCGACGGGGTCACCTTCGGGGCTCCGCTGGCCACCGGGACGTGGAAGGACGACGACACGGTCAAGAGCGCCACCTTCACGGCGCCGACCACCGCCAGGTTCGTGCGTCTGACCGCCACCAGCGAGGCGGGCGGCCGCGGACCGTGGTCCTCCGCGGCCGAGATCCGCCTCAGCGGGCCCGCGGACCCGGCCGTCGCGGGCCTGTGGAGCCCGGTCACCGGCTTCCCGCTCGTACCGGTGGCCACCGCGCTGCTGCCGAACAACAAGCTGCTCGCCTGGTCGGCGTACGCCACCGACCGCTTCGGCGGCAGCAACGGCTACACCCAGACCGCCATCATGGATCTCACCACCGGCCAGGTCACCCAGCGGCGCGTCGACAACACCGGTCACGACATGTTCTGCCCCGGCATCGCGATGCTCGCCGACGGCCGGGTGATGGTCACCGGTGGCAGCAACGCCGCCCGCGCCAGCATCTACGACCCCCGCACCGATACCTGGAACGCGACCGCGGACATGAACATCCCCCGCGGCTACCAGGCCATGACGCTGCTCTCCAACGGCGACGCCTTCGTCATCGGCGGATCCTGGAACGGCGGCCAGGGAGGCAAGGACGGCGAGGTCTGGTCCGCCGCGACCGGCAGCTGGCGCAAACTCCCCGGCGTACCGGTCACGACCACGATGACGGCGGACCCCGCCGGGCCCTACCGGGCCGACAACCACCAGTGGCTGTACGGCACGTCCAACGGCCGGGTGCTCCAGCTCGGGCCCGGCAAGCAGCTCAACTGGATCGACACCACCGGCAAAGGCACCATCACCCCGGCCGGCGTGCGCGCCGACAGCCCGGACGCGATGAACGGCAACGCCGTCGCCTACGACATCGGCAAGCTCCTCACGCTCGGCGGTGCCACCGCGTACGAGAACGTCAACGCCACCAACCGCGCCTACACCGTAGATCTCACCGCCGGCCCGCAGCCCGTCAGCGCCCGCACCGGCGACATGGCCTTCGCCCGCTCCTTCAGCAACAGCGTCGTCATGCCGGACGGCAAGGTCGCCGTCTTCGGCGGCCAGTCCCGGCCCGTTCCCTTCTCCGACGCCACCTCGGCCATGACCCCGGAGATCTGGAACCCGGCCACCGGCGCCTTCACCCGCATGGCGACGATGGCCGTACCCCGCAACTACCACAGCGTCGCTAACCTGCTCCCCGACGGCCGGATCTTCTCCGGCGGCGGCGGACTGTGCGGCGACTGCGCCACCAACCACTTCGACGGGGCGATCTTCACCCCGCCGTATCTCCTCAACCCCGACGGCACGCAACGGCCGCGGCCGGCCATCACCAACACCCCGCCCGCGACAGCCGGCTACGGCGCCATGCTGACCGTCACGACCAGCACGCCGGTCACGGCCTTCGCCCTCGTCCGCACCGGAGCGGCCACCCACTCCACGGACAACGACCAACGACGTGTGCCACTGACGTCCCATCAGGTATCGGCAGGGCTCTACGAACTGTCCGTCCCCACCGACCCCGGCGTGGCACTGCCCGGCACCTATCTGCTGTTCGCCCTGAACGCCGCCGGAGTACCCAGCATCGCCAAGACCATCACCATCGGCTGACGGGACCGGACCGACCGCTGGGGGCACCCGGCGGCCGGCCCCGTGCCGGCTACAACCAGCCGCGCTTGGCCGCCTGCAGGCCGGCCTGGAAGCGGGTCTTCGCGTCCAGTGCGTCCATCAGGTGGGCCACGCGGCGGGTCATCGTCCGCTGGGTGATGCCGAGCGCGCGGGTGATCGTGGCGTCCTTCATGCCGGCCGCCAGCATGGACAGCAGCTCGTGGTCCGCGGGAGCCAGTCCCCCTGCCGCGCCCTTCTTGTCGACCGCCAGCGGGGTCGCCCGTTCCCACAGCAGGTCGAAACAGGTGACCAGGGCCGTCAGGAGCGGAGAGGGGTGGACGAACAGGGCCGCCATCGACTCGGTCGCCTCGAAGTTCAGCGGGATCATCGCGGCGCGCCGGTCCGCGATGAGCATCTTCATCCGCACCGCCGGCAGGCTCCGGGCCTGCTCACCCGCGTCGATGCAGTCCTGGACGAAGTGCATGCGCCCTTCGAGCGACACCGAGTCGTAGATCACCCGGCAGCTGATCCCGCGCCGCAGCAGCTGGAATTCGATCGGGTTGAACGTCGGGCTGCTGAAGTACGGAGGGCAGTCGATGACCTGCATCTCCTCCGCCGAGCCGAGCTGCATCTGCTCGACGCGGTTCAGCTGCGCCTCACGGCCCTCCACCAGTTCGACCAGCTCGCTGGGGTGGCCCGCGTCGGCGCCCTGGAACCGCAGGGCGAGCGAGCGGACGTGCGCGCGGAGCTCTTCCAGTTCCTGCTGCCGACGGGAAGCGAGTGAGCCGACGGCCGCTTCGGGAGGTGACGCGACGTAGCGCACGGGTGAGCCCGTCAGCCGGGTGATCAGGCCGGCGTCCGCCAGGCGGCCCAGGGCCGGACGGATGCGGGCCGCGGTCGAGCCGTCCAGTACGGCCAGCTGTGCGGCGGTGCTGCGGGGTGCGGAGAGAAGATGCAGGTAGAGGGCGCTTTCGACCTCGCCGAGCCCCACGGGCGCCAGGAAACCGTCGGACACCGGACCCCCAAATGGGTGCGTCTACTTATGGTCAATGTCTACTATCCGGCATTCCCCTCAGGAAGAGGTCGGTTTACGGTGGGTTTCAGCCAGTCCGTTCGAACCACTGGACCGGCCTCCCCAGCGGCAACATTCCGAAACGGCCCCGCTCGGCCTACGGACACGTCACCCGGGTTCGATGCCGCCCCACCGGAAGGATCCGCGCTGTGCCGGTCTCCATCCAGTCCCAGCTCCGCCAACGCATCTTCACCGTGCCCACCGTCGCGCTGTCGGTGCCCACCGCCCGGCGCCGCGCCCGGGCGCACTTCGCAGCGTGGGATCTGGACGTGGAGCACCCGGTGGTGGAGACGGCCCTGTTCATCCTGACCGAACTGCTCACCAACAGCGTTCAGCACACCGCGCACCGGTCGCCGACCGCCGACATCATCCTGGCGCTGGGCCCGCGCAGTCTCATCGTCGCCGTGCACGACCGCCATCCCCACTGCCCCCGCCCGACTCCCGAACCACATGCCGACGGAAGCGGCGGCTGGGGACTGCGGCTGGTGGCGGAGCTCGCCGCCGAGGCTCTGGGCAGTACCCACACGCACACCGACGCCGACGAGCAGGGGAAGACGCTCCTCGTCCGGCTGCCCCGCCCCGACCGGACCCTGCCGTGCACCCGTGACGTCCGCGTCGACGTTGCCGTCGGTTCAGGCGGCGGAACGGCGGAACGAGGACCGGTAGCCGTACGGAGTCACGCCGACGACCCGTTTGAATCGCTCGCGGAACGCGGTCGGTGACCCGAAACCCGCTTGCGTCGCGATCCGTTCCACCGCGTAGTCGGTGGTCTCCAGCAGGAACTGTGCCCGGCGCACGCGTGCTCGCAGCAGCCACTGCAGCGGCGTGGTGCCGGTCTGCTCCCGGAACCGCCGGCTGAAGGTCCGCTCACTCATCCCACCGCATGCCGCCATGGCTTCCAGGGTGATGTCCTGTCCGAGGTTGTCCTCGATCCAGGAGAGCACCGGTTCCAGGAGCGATCCCCGCGGTACGGGTGGCTGCTCGTGGACGATGAACTGGGCCTGACCGCCTTCCCGTTCCAGCGGCACGACCGCCAGCCGGGCGGCGTCGGCCGCCACGGCGGAACCCAGGTCCCGGCGGATCATGTACAGGCACAGGTCCAGGCCGGCCGCCGCTCCGGCGGAGGTGAGGAGCCGGCCGTTGTCGACGTACAGGACATCGGGCTGCACGTCGACGAGAGGAAACAGCTCGGCGAACCGGTCCGCCGCCACCCAGTGGGTCGTCGCGCGCAGTCCGTCCAGCAGGCCTGTCGCCGCGAGGATGAAAGCGCCGCTGCAGATCGAGGCGATGCGGGTGCCCGCAGCGGCCGCGGCGCGCAGCGCGTCGAGAACCTCGGGCCCCGGCGGCGGGGCGTCTTCCGAGCAGCCCGGGACGATGATCGTGTCCGCGTCCGCCAGCGCCTCCAGACCCCAGGGAACGCGCAGGGTGAACGTCTCGCTGGCCACCTCCGGCGTGGCGCCGCAGACCCGCACGCGGTACGGGCGGCGCCCGTCGGGAAGGCGGGTACGCCCGAACACCTCGATGGGCGTCGCCATGTCGAACGGCACCACCTGATCCAGGACAAGGACTGCGACCGTATGCATGCAGTACACGATAGATGAGTTCTCGCCACAGGATTCAAGCAGTGGTCAAGTTCTTCTACCGTGGGATTGAGCATGTCAGGAGCGTGGCGAGAACCCGTTGGCATTTGTCGTTCCAGCCCATGGGAAGCCTCCGGCGGTCCGCCTAGCGTGTGGTGCGGCACCGCTGAGAAGGACGAAGGAGAGACCGCCCGTGCTTGCCCAGATCGTGTTGTTCGCTGCAGACCGGCCTGCCCGGTCCGATGGAGGAGGCACTGCGTCGCGAGGACACCATCGTCGCGACGGTCTGCGGCGGTTCGCTGATCCTGGCCCTGGCCGGCCTGATCGAAGGCCGTCACGCGACCACCCACCATCTGGGCCTCGAACTGCTGGAGGCCACCGGAACCCGGCCCGTACAGACCCGGGTCGTCGACGACGGAGACCTCGTCACCGGGGCCGGCGTCACGTCCGGTCTCGATCTCGCCCTGTACCTCCTCGATCGCGAGATCGACCCGCGCGTCGCCCACAGCGTGGAGCGGCTCTTCGCCCACGAGCGACGCGGCGTCGTCTGGTCCACCCGCGGACAGGCCCCCGCTCTCGCCCTCCGAACCACCCTTTCCCACTCCGCGACCGAAAGCGCATCTGCAACGTGACTGCCGAAGGCATCGGGAATCCGACGATCGACACCCCACTGGGCAAACAACATGTCAGGACGGAAGGGGTCCTGCGGCCGGACGGGTCCTGGCACGGAACGGCCCGCGACCGGCGATCCGGCGAAGAGGTACCGCTGACCGACATCGCCGTCGACGGCGGCAGGTTGACGTGGAAGCAATCCATCCCCAAGCCCTTGCGGCTCCACCTCGTGTACGCCCTTGTCGTCGACGGCGACCGGCTCACCGGCAAGGCCAAGGCAGGACGTCTGCCCGCCGCCACGGTGACCGGTGAGCGGGCGGACGCAGCAGAGCCGGAGCCCGGCGTCCTGTCATGACGAAATTCCTCCTCGCCGTCCACGTCCTGGTCGCCATCGTTGCGATCGGTCCGGTGACCGTCGCCGCCAGCATGCTGCCCGCCGCGGCTCGCCGTGCCCAGGCGGCGGGCCCGGACGCGCCGTCCATCGCCACGGTCCGGCTCCTGCACCGCATCTGCCGCGTGTACGCCGCGATCGCGCTGGCGGTCCCGGTCTTCGGGTTCGCCACCGCCAGCAGCATGGGTGTCCTCGGCGACACCTGGCTCATCGTCTCCATCGTGCTCACCGCGGTGGCCGCCGGCGTCCTGGCGCTCCTGGTGCTGCCGCGCCAGGACGCCCTGCTGACCCAGCTCGACGAGGGGTCGCCACCCGTCGACCGCAGCGCGACAGCGCGGCTGGCGATGTTCACCGGGATCTTCAACCTGCTGTGGGCCGCGGTGACCGTCCTGATGATCGTCCGCCCCGGTTCCACCACAGGAGCATGACCATGAACCGCACCCGGCAGCCGCTGCGCGTCTCCGCCGCCGTCGAACTGGCCTCCCTCGTGATCCTGTTGGCCAATCTGTTCACCGCGCACCTGCCCGCGATCTCGTCGCTGGCCGGCCCTGTCCACGGCTGCGCCTATCTGTTCACCATCGTCGCCGGCGCCCGTGACCCGGACAGAACCCCGCGCACCACGGCCCTGACACTGATCCCCGGCATCGGCGGCCTCCTCGCCCTGCGCCGGCTGGGCATCCGGCCCACGCGCCCGACCCCTTCCGAGCTAACGGATACAAGCCCATCCAGCCATTTGCCATGAGCGGGCATCCGTGGCATTGTACTAATGGATGGAGCTTTTTCTATCCATTAGTACCGGTGAGTGCTCCCACGGAAGGCGTTCACGATGTCCCAGCTCCCGCAGACCGGCGCAGCCGCCAGGACAACTCCCACGACCGCCCCCACCGGATTCCACGACGGAGAACTCGCGGTCCAGCGCCGCGCCGGATCGCTCGGCGCGGCCGCCCGGCTGTCGGGCATGCTCGCGCCACCGGACCTCACCGGGGGTGCGAGCCGCTTCCTGGAAGCGCGTGACCTGGCCGTCCTCACCGCCCGGGACCACGACGGAACGCTGTGGACCTCACCCCTGCGCGGCGCCCCGGGCTTTCTCGACGGCCACGACACGACCCTGCGGGTCCACGCGCTGCCCTCGCCGGGCGATCCGCTGGCCGCACCGGGGCCGGCACCCGCGCAGCCGGTCGGCCTCGTCGCGATCGACTTCGCGAACCGTCGCAGGCTGCGCGTCAACGGCACCCTGGACGCCCTCGACGACACCGGCTTCACCGTGTCGGTCGACCAGGCGTACGGCAACTGCCCGCAGTACATCCAGCAGCGCCGTCTCCGCCCTGGATCCGGAGCGGGCTCCGGGGCGGGGACGGGCACGGACGGACGCCACACGACCCTGGACGCCGACGACCTGCGGTTGATCGAACGGGCCGACACGTTCTTCCTGGGCACCACCCATCCGACCCGCGGTGCGGACGCCTCCCACCGCGGTGGCTCGCCCGGCTTCGTCCGTGTCCGGCCCGACGGACTGTGGTGGCCGGACTACCCGGGCAACAACATGTTCAACAGCCTGGGCAACCTCGCCGTCGACGACACCGCCGCCCTGCTGTTCGTGGACTTCGCCACCGGCGCCACCCTTCACCTCTCCGGCTCGGCCGAGGTCCGGTGGGCGGAACCGGGCACTCCCGGAGACGACGGCGGGACCGGACGCCGGGTGCAGTTCACCCCGCACCACATCGTGACCGGCGAAGCCCCGCTGCGGGCCGACGCCTTCAGCGCCTATCCGCGCAATCCGCGGCTCACCGCCTGACCTGCGCCGTGGCAACCCGCTGCAGAGCCTCCTCGGGCGGATACTGGTCGCGCCCTGACGCCGCCTCGTCCGAGGAGCCGCAAATGGCCACGCCTCCCGCCCGCCCCGCTGCCGGTCCTGTCGGACGCCGGTCGCTGTTGTGGGGCGCGTCGTCCGTACTGGTGTGGGCGACGGGGTGTTCGAACGGCACGACGGCGCCGTCGTCCACCGGCACCTCGCGCAGCTCCGGGCCGCAGACACCGTCCACCACAGCCACACCGTCCACCTCGACCACATCGACCACCGCGACCGCCGCGACCGCCGCACCCGCGTCGTCCGCCGCGACGTCCGTACGTCCCAGCGCGACGCTGCCCGTAGCCGCGCCCTGGCGGCCGGGTCCGGGCGAGATCGAACCCGCGGCCAAACGGAGTGCCGTGGCGCTGATCGAGGCGCTCGGATCGTGGCGGGCCGGGCAGGCCGGGGAGCGCCGGGCCGCGGCGCGGGCCGCCGCGCTGGGCATTCCCGCCGCGCTCGCGGGCCAACTCGCGTCGCAGGCCGGCAGCCTGCTGGGATCGGGGGACGAAGCGAGTCTGCAGGTGATCGACGCGCAGTACGGCGGCCTCCTGGCCGACACCGCGAGCGTCCTGGTGGTGTGCCGCCAGTGGAGCAGGAACGGCACCGGAGCCGTCATCAACGGCGGCACCACGGTGGACGTACGGCTGAGCCGGACGGGCTCCGGCTGGAGCGTCACCGCGCTGCACCCGGCGGTCGCGGAGCCTGCCGCCACGTCACCGAGCGCGGCGACGCGCGCGGTGCTGGCCCGCTCGACCATCGAACTGCCGCCCGCGTCGGCCGCTGACATCCGCAGCGGCACCGTGCACGACAGCGTGCTCCAGGCGATGCTGCGGCTGGCCGACACCTACCGGATGTCGGTGAGCGTGGTGCGGTCCGGCCATCCGCTGGACGTGTTCGGCACCAGCCGTCCCAGTGACCATCCGGTCGGCAGGGCCTTCGACGTCTGGCGCATCGACGGCCACCCGGTGGTCGACCCGGCCACCCCACGCGCACTGATCACCGCGTTCATGCGGGCCGCCGCGGCGGCGGGCTCGTACAACGTCGGCGGGCCCGTGCTGCTGTCGGGAGGTGTGACGTCGAATCAGTTCTTCTCCGACGACACGCATCACGACCATGTGCACATCGGCTTCTCGTCATGACGTTTCACCGTCGTCCTGTGCGAAGTCGTCGCCCTCGTCCGCCTGCGCGTTGGCCCGCTTCGTGACGACGGCGGCGGCCATCAGCACACTGCCGACGAAGGCCACCGCGACCACCCACGGCCGGTCGAAACGGTGGCCGGTGGCGTGGTCCAGGGCGTAACGGCCCGCCCCCGCGATACCTACCGTGGCGGCGGTGAACCCGAGGAACGCGGGGTATTCGAACCCGCCGCCCTGGGCGAAGAATCCGGCCGGCGCGTGGACCGCCACGGCACCCGCCATGGCACCCGCCGCTGCCGCCCCGGCGGCGGGGGTGCCCAGGCCCAGTGCGAGCAGCGCTCCACCGCCCGCCTCACCGAGACCGGCGGCGAGCGCGCTCTCCCGGCCGGGCGTGAACCCCATGTGCTCCATCGCGGCCGCGGTCCCGTCCAGGCCCCCTCCGCCGAACCAGCCGAACAGCTTCTGCGTCCCGTGGGCCATCAGCACCGCCCCGGTGCCGACCCGGAGGGTGAGCAGACCGAGGTCCCGTCGGTTGATGCACGTCATCGCTGTCTCCAGGTGGGTGGCTGCGCTCGAACGGCTACGGACATACGTCTCCACTGTCCGTGTCACGAGCCGTGTCCGCCCACGGCCATGGGCCATCCGGGCTCCGTCATGCGCTGGGCTTGGCGCGGACGTGCATGCGCTCCCCCTGCCTCCCGAAGAGGCTGAGGATCTCCACGGGCCGCCCGTCCGCGCTGCCGAACCAGTGGGGCAGCCGGGTGTCCCACTCGGCGACCTCGCCGGGGCCGAGGACCAGATCGTGCTCGGCGAGGACGAGCCGTAGCCGGCCGTCCAGCACATACAGCCACTCATAGCCCTCGTGCGTACGGAGAACCGGCTCGGCACCCCGGTCGGGGATGACCATCTTGTACGCCTGAAGGCGGCCCGGACTCCGGGACAGGGCTACGGACGTACCGCCGTTGGGCAAGGCACGGGGGGTCAACCGCACCCGGGGATCACCCACTTCGGGAGCGCCGACCAGCTCGTCCAGAGCCACGTGGTAGGCGCCGGCGAGCGGCAGCAGCAGTTCCAGGCTGGGGCGGCGCTGTCCGGACTCCAGCCGGGAAAGGGTGCTCTTGGAGATGCCGGTCGCCTCGGCGAGCGCGGCCAGGGTCAGGCCGTTCTCGGCGCGCAGCCGTCTGAGCCGGGGTGCGACCTCGTCGAGGACCGCTTGGTGGGGCGGCGGGGTGTCCATGCGGGCATTCCATCCCGCTGTCCCGGAATTGGCAACAAGAGTTGCCGCTGCGTTCCCGGCAGGTGCACGCTCCTCGCCATGAACCCACACAGCGCCTCCGGCCACACACACGCCCACGCCCACGGGCACCACCACACCGACATCGACTGGGAGGTCATGGCCGCCCAGCTGGAGACCAGCGGCGAGTTGCAGCTCCCGGTCCTCCGGCGGATCGCGGCCGTTCTGAGCGAGCGGCTCGGGCCGGAGAAGGAGGTCCGGCGCGTCCTCGACATCGGCAGCGGACCGGGCGTGATGACCTGTGTGCTCGCCGAGACCTTCGCGAACGCCGAGGTGGTCGCCGTGGACGGCACACCCGGGCTGCTGGACCGTGCCCTGGCCCGTGCCGGGCGGCTCGGCCTCGGCGGCCGGGTGGCCGTCCGGCACGCGGAGCTTCCCGAAGGTCTGGACGGTGGTGACGAGCACGGGGAGGGCGGACTCGGCACCGCGGACGTGATCTGGAGCAGCAAGGCCGTGCACCACCTCGGCGATCAGCAGGGCGCGCTGGACGCGCTTGCCGGGCTGCTGCGGCCCGGCGGGCTGCTCGCCGTGGCGGAGGGCGGCCTGCCGGCGCGTTTCCTCCCGCGCGACATCGGCATCGGCCGGCCGGGTCTCCAGGCCCGGCTCGACGCCGCCCAGGAGCAGTGGTTCGAGACGATGCGGGCCGAGTTGCCCGGCAGCATCTCCGTGGCCGAGGACTGGCCCGCGATGCTCGGCCGCGCCGGGCTCGTCCGCACCGGCGGTTTCACGTCGCTGCTCGACCTGCCGGCACCTCTCGGCGAGGCGGCCCGCACCTTCCTGCACACGCATCTGAACCGGCTGCGGGAATCGATGAGTGACCACCTGGACGCGGACGACCGCTCGACGCTCGACGTGCTGATCGATCCCCAGGCACCGGAAGGCATCCTGCGCCGGCCGGACGCCTTCCTGCTCTCCGCCACCACGGTCTTCACGGGCGTGCGCCCTGCTGCCTGACCTTGCCGGGCCTACCGAGTGCGCGAGTTCGCGAGTTCACGAGTCACCAGGAGACGGAGTTCACCGTGAAAATCATCAGTGCGGGACCAGACGCGACAGCGGCCGGGCATACGGTGCCGACGCCTTCGGTCAGGTGGGCGCTCGCCGGGCTCTCGCTGTCCATGTTGCTGTCCTCGCTCGGCACCAGCGTCGCCAATGTCGCCCTGCCGACACTGGCGCAGGCATTCACCGCCTCGTTCCAGCAGGTCCAGTGGATCGTCCTCGCGTATCTGCTGGCCATCACCACCGTGATCGTCAGCGTCGGACGGCTCGGTGACCTCATCGGCCGCCGACGGCTGCTGCTGGGCGGAATCCTCCTGTTCACGGCGGCCTCGGTGCTGTGCGGTCTCGCGCCCACGCTCTGGTCGCTGATCGCCGCCCGGGCGGCGCAGGGGCTCGGAGCGGCCATCATGATGGCGCTCACCATGGCGTTCGTCGGTGAGACGGTGCCGAAAGCACGAACCGGCAGCGCCATGGGGCTGCTCGGAACGATGTCCGCGGTCGGCACCGCCCTCGGTCCGTCGCTGGGCGGCGCTCTGATCGCGGGACCCGGCTGGCGGGCGATCTTCCTTGTCAACGCACCGCTGGGCATCCTGGCTCTCCTCCTCGCGCACCGTCATCTGCCCGTCGACCGGCAGAGACCCAGGACCGACCGGGCGGCCTTCGACCGGGTGGGAACGCTGCTGCTCGCGCTGACCCTCGCGGCCTATGCGCTCGCCATGACCATGGGGCGCGGAAGTTTCGGTTCGCTCAACGTGGCTCTGCTGGTGGCTGCCGCCATCGGTGTCGGTCTCTTCGTCCGCGCGGAGACCACGGCGGCATCACCTCTGATCCGCTTGGCGATGTTCCGCGATCCCGCGCTGAGCGCGAGCCTCGCCATGAGTACGCTCGTCTCGACGGTCATGATGGCCACGCTGGTGGTCGGGCCGTTCTATCTCGCCCGTGCGCTCGGGCTCCATGAGGCACTGGTCGGACTGGTGCTGTCCGTCGGTCCGCTGGTCGCCGCGCTCACCGGAGTACCCGCCGGCCGGATCGCGGACCGTTTCGGCGCCCACCGTATGACCGTCCTCGGACTCGTCGCCATGACGGCCGGCTCGTTGATCCTGTCCCTCACACCGGCGGGCCTCGGCATCGCCGGCTACCTCGTCCCCATCGTCGTCATCACCGCCGGCTACGCGGTGTTCCAGACGGCCAACAACACCGCCGTCATGACAGATGTCCCGCCGGACCGGCGGGGCGTCATCTCCGGCATGCTCAATCTCTCGCGCAATCTCGGTCTCATCACCGGCGCCTCCGTCATGGGCGCCGTGTTCGCCCTCGCGGCGGCGACGAACGACATCACCACAGCGGCCCCCGACGCCGTTGCCACCGGTATGCGGATCACGTTCGCGGTGGCGGCGGCCCTGATCGCCGGCGCACTCGTCATCGCAGTGGGAGGCCGCGCGCTCACCCGGCGGATCTCCCCCGCGGAGGACCCGGTCAGATGATCGCCGCACCGCGGCCCACGAGCAGGGCCACGTCCAGCGCCGCCACCACGACGGCCGCGGCGAAGGCCGCCCGCTCCCACTGACGGCCCACCACCGATCCGGCAACGGCGACGAGTACGGCGGCGAGAAGTGCCGCCGCGCTCCGAGCGCCGGGTGGACCGGGGGGTCCGAGGACCAGCAGCGCGGTCGCGGCCACCAACGGCAGCGGGAGCAACAGGCGGGTGGCGGAGGTGCCCAGTCGCTGCGGCCACCCCCGGACACCGGCCGCGAGGTCGTCGCGGATGTCCGGCAGTACATCGCCCAAGTGGGCGCCCACTCCCAACAGCGCTCCCGCGCAGACGAGCCACCAGGCCGGCCACGGGTGCCCCGGCAGGCTCAGCGCAACGAAGGCCGGCAGGCTCGCGAAGCCCGCCGCGTAGGGCAGCCAGGACCAGGCCGTCGACTTGAGGCGCAGGTCGTACGCCCAGGCTGCGGCGACCCCCGCCAGATGGACGGTCCCCGCGAGCGGACCGCAGGCGAGCGACAGCGGCACGCACAGGGCCAGGGCGCACCACGCGGCCGTCCACACGGTCCTGACGCCGACCGCGCCGGCCGCGATCGGCTTGTCGCGGCGGCCGGCGGCGATGTCACGGCGCGCGTCGAACGCGTCGTTGCACCAGCCCACCGACAACTGGCCGGTCAGGACGGCCGCGGCGATCAGCGCGGTGCTCACGGCGTTGTGGCCCGCGGCCCGGGCCAGGACGGTCAACAGCACCGTGACAGCCGCCGTCGGCCCGGGGTGGCAGGACCCCGCGAGGGCCCGCGCCCGGAACCACGTCGAGCCGGTGCCCCCTCCCCC
>NZ_JAPVLS010000002.1:145104-162582 GCF_027158125.1 Streptomyces sp. H39-C1 | reverse complement strand
GGGGGCACCGGCGGTCGGCTGCTCGGGGGTGGCCATGGGGCGATCCTAGGCACCTCCGGCCGTGTCGCAGCGTGTCCTGGCGATCACCGGGTGTTGAATGCCTGTCCCGGGCGAAGTTCCCGAGCAGGCCCCGCCCCCACGTCGGGAGTCCCATGACCCGTATCGCAGCCGTTCACGGCGCCCTGGCGCCCCACCGTCACGAGCAGGCCGAGATCACGGACATAGTGGCGCGCACCTGTCTGCCAGCGAACTCCGACCGCCGGGTGCTGGACCGGCTCCATCAGGGATCCCAGGTCCGTTCGCGCCATATGACGCTGCCGCTCGACCGGTACGCGGAACTCGACGGCTTCGGCGCCGCCAACGACGCCTTCATCGCCGGGGCCACGACGCTGGGCTCCCAGGTGATCCGCGGGGCGCTGCGCACGGCGGGGCTCGTCCCCTCCGACGTCGATCTCCTGATGTTCACCTCGGTCACCGGGATCGCCACCCCGTCGATCGACGCACGGCTCGTCGGACGGCTCGGACTGCGCGAGGACGTCAAGCGCATGCCGCTGTTCGGCCTCGGCTGTGTCGGGGGAGCCGCCGGACTGGCCCGGGTGCACGACTACCTGCTCGGGCGGCCGGACCACGTGGCGGTGCTGCTGTCGGTCGAGCTCTGCTCGCTCACCTTCCAGCGCAACGACGACTCCATGGCCAACCTGGTGGCGACGGCCCTGTTCGGCGACGGCGCCGCCGCCGTCGTGGCCTGCGGCGCCGAGCGCGCCGCCGAGCCGTCCGCCGGGGCGCCCGTACCGTCGGGGCCGACGATCGTGGCGACCCGCAGCCGGCTGTACCCCGACACCGAACAGGTCATGGGCTGGAGCATCACCAACTCCGGTTTCAAGGTCGTGCTGGATCCCGCCGTCCCCGACGTGGTGCGCCGCCACCTCGCGGACGACGTCACGGGATTCCTGAGCGAGCACGGGCTGAAACCGAAGGACGTGACCACCTGGGTGTGCCACCCGGGTGGGCCCAGGGTTCTGGAGGCGGTCTCGGAGAGCCTCGAACTACGGGACGGGGCGCTGGACGTGACGTGGCGGCACCTGGCCGCCGTCGGGAACCTCTCCTCGTCGTCGGTCCTGCACGTACTGCGCGATACCTGGGCGGAGAGCCGCCCAGCGGCGGGCGCCCCGGGGCTGCTGTTGGCGATGGGGCCCGGTTTCTGCTGCGAACTGGTGCTGCTGCGCTGGTAGGTCGGAGGACTGCATGATCTGGTACGCACTGTTGGTGGCGGCGGTCGCCGCCGAGCGGATCGCCGAACTCGTCGTCGCCCGGCGCAACGAGCGGTGGAGCATGTCCCGCGGCGCGGTCGTGGCAGGACAGGGTCACTACCCGGCCATGGTCGCCCTGCACACCGCGCTCCTCGCGGGGTGCCTGATCGAGGCGGGGCTCGCCGACCGCCCCTTCGTACCCGCCCTGGGATGGCCGATGCTGGCCGTGGTGGTGGCGGCACAAGGCCTTCGGTGGTGGTGCATCAGCACCCTGGGGCCACGCTGGAACACCCGCGTGATCGTCATTCCCGGGATGCCGTTGGTGACCGGCGGGCCCTACCGGTGGCTCGGCCACCCCAACTACGTCGCCGTCGTCGCCGAAGGCCTGGCCCTTCCCCTGGCGCACACCGCCTGGGTCACCGCCGTCGCCTTCACCGTCCTGAACGCCGCGCTGCTCGCCGTGCGGGTCCGCTGCGAGAACGAGGCCCTGGCCGGGGCCGCCGGACCGCGGCCCGAACCGGCCGGAGTGCCGGGATCCGCCGGCCTGGACGCGACGGCGTGATCGACCTCCTGGTGGCCGGTGGAGGGCCCGCGGGGCTGGCCGCCGCCATGCACGCCGCTCTCGCCGGGATGCGCGCCGTCGTCGTGGAGCCCAGGACCGCTCCCGTGGACAAGGCCTGCGGGGAAGGCGTCATGCCGGGCGGTGTCGCCGCCTTGCGGGCGCTGGGCATCGACGTCGCCGGCCGCGAACTGCGCGGTATCCGCTACCTCGACGCCACCCGCCGGGCCGAGGCCGGTTTCCGTGACGGCACCGGGCTCGGGATCCGCCGCACCACCCTCCACGCGGCACTGCACCAACGCGCCCGGGATCTCGGGGTGGAGATGGTGACCGGCAAGGTGTCCGAGGTGCGCCAGTCGGCGGACCAGGTGGTCGCCGCGGGGATGACAGCACGGTGGCTGATCGCCGCCGATGGACTGCACTCCCCCGTGCGCCGCGGCCTGGGGTTGGCCCTTCCGGATCGCGCGGAGGGACGGTACGGGCTGCGCCGGCACTACCGGGTGGAACCGTGGACGGACTTCGTCGAGGTGCACTGGTCCTCGCACGGCGAGGCCTACGTGACGCCGGTCGCCGACGACCTGGTGGGCGTGGCCGTACTGAGCCGGAGCCGGCGCGGTTACGACGACCAGCTCGCCGCCTTTCCCGCGCTGTCCGCGCGGCTTCGGGACGCCGCCGCGACCGCGGTGCGCGGCGCCGGGCCGCTGCGCCAGCGGGTACGCCGCCGGGTCGCCGGCCGGGTTCTGCTCGTCGGCGATGCCGCGGGATACACCGATGCGCTCACCGGCGAGGGCATCGCACTGGGTCTGCAGAGCGCCGAGGCCGCGGTGCGGAGTCTGCTCGGCGGACGGCCGGAAGCGTACGAGGCGGCATGGACGCGGCTGACACGGCGCCACCGCCTCCTGACCGGTGCGCTGCTGACGGCCGGCCGCCACCCGCGCACCGCGCGCCTCGTCGTCCCGGCCGCCTCCCGCCTGCCCGCCGTCTTCTCCGCCGCGGTGCACGTGCTGCGGTAGGTCGCTTCGTCGAAGTCCCGTCCGAACGCCCCTGGCTCACAGCTCCAGAGTGATCGTCCGGATCCCGGCCGCGGGTTCCGCGGACTGCACCAGCCGGGCGAACGCGCCGAGCAGCCGCAGCAGTTCCGCGCCGTAGCCCAGGAGGCCGTCGGTCTGGCTCAACCCGTCGACCAGCAGGACGCTCTCGCGCACGCCGTCCGCACCCACGGAGGACCTGAGGACGCACTCCCAGAACCACATCTTGTCCGCGCTGGTCAGCACCACTGTTTCCACATCCGCGACACCCGTGTGGGCGTACCGCAGATACGGCAGCCGGTTCCCGTCCCGGGTGAGGAACGCCGGCCGGCGCATCGAGTAGACCCTGTTGTTCCGGCGGGAGGCCGCCCGCATCCCGTGGGTCCAGGTGCGTTCTCTGACCACCAGCCAGGTCTGGGCCGCTGCCAGGCAGTCCATCAGCGAATCCCCGTGACCGCGGACGCAGAGCGCGACCGGAAGCGAGGTTCCTGGTCGCAGTGGGACCACGCCGAGGGGCAGGTCCGGATTCCAGGTGGGCCGGAACACGGCCTGGCGATCGGGATCGGAGCGGTCGACGCCGCAGTCCTCCAGATACCCGACGAGGGTCTGCACCGTCCGCGGGCACACGACGCGGCCGCGGTCCGCGATGCGCCACAACAGACAGACCGTGGCGCGGAAGGTGCGCCGGCGGCCCAGCTCCGACTCCTGCGGGAGTTCGATGACGAGTTCGTCGCTGTCCATGCCGGGCAGGCCGCCGACCAGGCGCAGCCGCGCGGCCGGTCCCGGACGGCCGCCGTCCAGGTCCACCGCGCAGAGGCCCTGGTCCGTGCCCGGCCCGGATTCGACCGGCAGCCCGCACGCGTGCAGCAGCGTCACGAGCGGTTCCCGCTCCGTCGCCGGGACGGGGATGCGGACTCCGTCCCGGAACGCGCTCGGCAGCGGCATCACGTAGTCGTCGGCGAACGGTGAGGCGTCGTGGAAGAGCGTCGGCGCCCGCAGCGCCTGCGACTCGACCAGGCCGTCGAGCCGGGGCGGCCCGTCGGTGAGGCGCAGCGGCGGGCCGTCGGAAAGGGTCTGCGCGTGCGCGGAGCGGACCCAGGCGAACAGGTCTGCGTTGACCAGGGCATCCTCCCTGGTCCGGCAGGACGGCACGGCGAGCCGCACGCCGGCCGCCTCCGGAGTGGCCTGGAGCGACCAGTCGCCGGTGAACCCGCCGACCGGGTCGACCGCGCCCAGCACGAACCTGCAGCCGCCCTCGACCCCGCCCTCGACACGGAGCAGGGACCGCAGGCTCTTGCCCGCCACCTCGCCCGTGTTGACCTTGCCGCCCGCCGCGGCCCAGGTGGAGGTGGCGTCCTCGACGTCGATCTGGGTCAGCGTGTGGAGCGCCGCCAGGGTGAGCAGATCGGCCCGGTCGACAGCGGGCCAGTCGGACGGCAGCTTCAGCCAGTTGCCCGTTGGTGCGAGGTCGGCTTCGATGAGTCGCTTGGTGGCCCGCGCGGCGAAGATCCCCATGTCCTCGCCTACCAGTCCTGTGACGGCGACGGCCGGTCGTCCGAGGGCGGATCCGTGGGACGTGGGGCCACGGGCGCCTGTCCTGCGGGGCGGCCCCCGCCCTCCGTCTGCACCGAACGGCCCAGCGCGCTGCCCATCAGATAGAGCAGTGCGGCGACGGGAACCACGAAGACCGCGACCGGGAACGTAAAGGTCCCGGACGTCTGCTGCGCGACGTAGATGCCGTAGCCGAGGAAGAACGCCCCTCCGGCAAAGGACCAGAACCGGTCCGTCATCGATGAGCCCGGTATGAACAACGCGCTGAGGATCAGTAGGACCCCCGAGAGAACCGAGAAAACCTCGTAGGCCCCCCACTGCATGACACGCCCCCTCCCGAGCCCCCCTGGCGCGAACCGCTGTCAGCGAGGCCGGCTGGAGGGCTTGGGGCCAGCGTAGGGTTCAGCGCCGAATGATGTACCACCAATCGGTAAAACCATGGCCAATACGGAGTTAGCGCCCGTCAGCGGGACATCGCGTCCCTGCCCCGGCATCGAACGGCGGGCGCACGGGGGTCCGGGTGGACCCGTGTGAGAGACGGCACGCTTGCCCGGATGCCCGCTCGGACCGGGTCCCGGATGTCTAGGGTGTGGATCATGAGTACACACTTTGACGTCGTGGTCCTCGGCGCCGGCCCGGGCGGATACACCGCCGCCGTCCGCGCGACCCAGCTCGGACTGCGCGCGGCGGTCATCGAGGAGAAGTACTGGGGCGGGGTGTGCCTGAACGTCGGTTGTATCCCGTCGAAGGCGCTGCTGCGCAACGCCGAACTGGCGCACATCTTCACCCATGAGGCGAAGACCTTCGGCATCAAGGTCGAGGGCAAGGTCAGCTTCGACTACCGGGAGGCGTACCTGCGCAGCCGGAAGGTCGCCGACGGCCGCGTCGCGGGCGTGCACTATCTGATGAAGAAGAACGGCATCACCGAGTACGACGGGCGGGGCACCTTCGTCGACGACCACACGCTGCAGGTGGCGCTGCGGGCGGGTGGGACCGAGACGGTGACGTTCGATCACTGCGTCGTCGCGGCCGGGGCCACGACGCGACTGCTGCCGGGCACCTCGCTGAGCGACCGGGTCGTGACCTACGAGGAGCAGATCCTCACCGACACGCTGCCGGAGAGCATCGTCATCGCCGGGGCCGGCGCGATCGGCGTCGAGTTCGCGTATGTGCTGCACAACTACGGGGTGAAGGTCACGATCGTCGAGTTCCTCGACCGGGTCGTGCCGCTGGAGGACGCCGAGATCTCCGCCGAGCTCGCCAAGCGCTACCGGCGGCTGGGCATCGAGATCCTGACGTCCACCCGTGTCGAGTCCATCGACGACAGCGACCCGGCGGCCAAGGTGCGGGTCACCGTCACCCGCGACGGGCAGCAGCAGATCCTGGAGGCCGACAAGGTCCTGCAGGCGATCGGCTTCGCGCCGCGCGTCACCGGCTACGGCCTGGAGGCCACCGGTGTACGGCTGACCGAGCGCGGCGCGATCGACGTGGACGCCCGCGGCCGCACGAACGTGCCGCACATCTTCGCGATCGGCGACGTCACCGCGAAGCTGATGCTGGCGCACGCGGCGGAGTCGATGGCGGTGATCGCGGTCGAGACCATCGCCGGCGCCGAGACCATGGAACTCGACTTCACCATGATTCCGCGGGCCACCTACTGCCAGCCGCAGATCGCCAGCTTCGGCTGGACCGAGGCCCAGGCCCGGGAGAAGGGCTTCGACGTCAACGTGGTGAAGTTCCCCTTCACCGCGAACGGCAAGGCCCACGGTCTCGGCGACCCGGTCGGCTTCGTGAAGGTGATCAGCGACCGGACGCACGGCGAGCTGCTCGGCGCGCACCTGATCGGTCCCGAAGTCACCGAGCTGCTGCCGGAGCTGACCTTGGCGCAGCAGTGGGATCTCACGGTCCACGAGGTGGCGCGCAACGTGCACGCCCACCCGACGCTGGGCGAGGCGGTCAAGGAGGCCATCCACGGCCTGGCAGGGCACATGATCAACTTCTGATCGCGGCGGTCGCGGAGGGTCCGGCGGGGCGGGCCGGGCTTCCGCGACACCCGGTCAGCTGCGGCCGAACGGCGTAGCGCGGCTCCACTCCGCGCGCTTCGCCGCCGGGTGGCGCACGATGAGATCGTGATGACGGTACTGCTCATGGAGCACGACAGCGACACGTCCAGCGACATGCGCTCTGCGATCCACGCCAACCGGCACTTCCGCGTCATCGCGCACGGGACGGACGACGCCACCGTGCTGGCGCTGGCACGGACCCTGCTGACCGACGTCGTGATCATCGACGCCCGGCTCGACGGCATCGACCCGCTCGCCCTGTGCCAGGAGCTCCGCGCCCTGAGCCCGCCACCGGCGGTCGTGATCGTCGCCGCCCATCTCACCGGCGCCGAACCCGCCCACCACCTTGCCGCGAAGGGTTCCGTCCATCTGCTGCGCGGCTCCGAGCCGTCCGACGTCGTGAACGCCCTGCGGGCGATCGGCGTCCGCCGGAGCAACTGCGATCCCGACGCTCTGTAGACCCCGGCAACCACTTGCCGCGGGCGTCACGGGGCGATGAGGATGGGGCCATGCCCACTTTCACCGCCCCCGACGGGACAGAGCTCGCCTATCACGTCGTGGGGGAGGGCGAACCGCTGCTCTGTCTGCCGGGTGGACCGATGCGTGCGTCCGCGTACCTCGGTGATCTCGGCGGACTGTCGAAGCTGCGCCGGCTGATCATGCTCGACGCGCGCGGCACCGGCGACTCCGCTGTCCCTGCCGATCCGGCCACCTACCGCTGCGACCGGCAGGTCGTCGATGTCGAGGCCTTCCGCGACCATCTCGGCCTGGAACGCGTCGACCTTCTCGCGCACTCGGCAGCCGGCGACCTGGCCATCCTCTATGCCGCCCGGCACCCGCGGCGCGTCCGTAGCCTCACTCTGATCACCGCCCGTGCTCGCGCCCTCGGCGTCGACTTCACGGAAGAGCACCGCCGGGAAGCCGCCGCCCTGCGCAGCGCCGAGCCGTGGTTCCCGGCCGCGCACGAGGCCTACGAACGGGTCTGGGCCGGGTCCGCGACCGACGCCGACTGGGACGCCGTCAGCCCGTTCTTCTACGGCCGTTGGGACACCGCCGCTCAGGTGCACGCCGCAGCCGAGGTGGAGCAGAGCAATGACGACGCCGCGGACCGTTACGCCTCCGCCGGCGCCTTCGACCCTGCCGCGACCCGCGCCGCCATCGCCGCGTCGGACGCGAGGGTCCTTCTCCTCGCAGGCGAACGGGACAGCGGTCCGCTCCCCCGTGTCGCCGCGGACATCGCGGAGTTGTTCCCCCGGGCCGAAGTGGCCGTCCAACCGGCCGCCGGCCACTTCCCCTGGCTGGACGACCCGCAGCGCTTCACTTCGACCGTCGAAACGTTCCTGGCCCAGGGGTGTGTCGCGCCGACCCGCTGAACACGATCGGGGGGCCGTCGGCGCCGGTGACCGTGTATGCGACGGTCCCGGCGGACCGTTCGATCGTCTTCACGCCGGCCGGTGCGACGTAGCGACCGCGCCGGGTTCCATGATCACGCGGCCGCCGTTGCTCCCCGGACAGTGCCAGGCGGCACACTCCGTACCGCCGCTGACGAAGCGGACCTTCTCCCACTCCGCGGACATCTCCATCGGCGAACGCCTTCGCGATCCGCTGTTCCCACAGTTGGACGATCGCCTGGACGAGCAGGTCGTCGGCTCCGTCGAAGTGGTGGAGCAGCACCTTGTGGGTGGCCCCGGCCGCTCGCGCGGCACGGCGCAGCGAGAAGTCCACGAGTCCGTTGACCGCGAGGTCCTCGGTGACGCTGTCGAGCAGTTCCTGGCGTCTGGCCTCGCCGCGCGGCGAGCCCGCCGATCGCCGGTAGCCCGTTCGTTCCGGTGAGCCGTCGTCAGCAGTGGCGTTCACAGCGACAGTTTCCACGATCTCCGGCGGCCGCAGCGGTCCGCGGCACCGGCCGCCGGGCACGGCGGCAGCTTCCGATTACGCAGTGGACGCGCGCCGCCGACCCCAAGTCACAGCTGGGTGATCGGCGAGAAGTTACCAATAAGTATGGCGTGACTTCACAAGCTGGTAACAGTAGAACTTGTTCCCATTCGACCGAGAGTGAGGAACGTCACATGAGCGACTCTACCATGCGCGGTAACGGTTCTGGGGGCGTTTCACGCCGTCGGTTCATCGCAGGAACAGGTTCTATTCTGGGAGCCGTGACGCTCTCCGCGCGCGTCACCGCAGCCCAGGCAGCTGCCGCCCCCGCGGCTGCCGTGATCGACAACGGCGCCCACGTTCCGGTTCTGGTGATCGGGACCGGCTACGGCGGCTCCGTAGCCGCCCTACGTCTCGCGCAGGCGGGCGTCAACGTACAGATGGTCGAGATGGGCATGGCCTGGGACACGCCAGGCTCGGACGGCAAGATCTTCTGCAACACGACCTCGCCGGACAACCGCTCCTACTGGCTGCGCACCAAGACCAAACAGCCCCTCAGCAACTTCTTCGGCATTCCGATCGACAAGAGCATCCCCCGCTACACCGGGATCCTGGACGCCGAGGACTTCAGCGGCATCACCGTCTACCAGGGCCGCGGCGTCGGCGGCGGTTCGCTGGTCAACGGCGGTATGGCCGTCACCCCGAAGCGCGAGAACTTCGGCGCCATCCTCCCGTCCGTGAACGCCGACGAGATGTACAACACCTACTACCCGCGCGCCAACGCCGGGCTCGGCGTCGGCACCATCGACCCGGCCTGGTTCGACACGACCGACTGCTACCAGTACGCCCGGGTCGGCCGCAAGCAGGCCCAGCGCTCCGGCTTCCCGTTCGTCTTCGTGCCGGACGTATACGACTGGGACTACATGAAGCAGGAGGCGGCGGGCACCGTGACCAAGTCGGCGCTGGTGGGCGAGATCCTGTACGGCAACAACTACGGCAAGAAGTCGCTCCAGAAGACGTACATCGCACAGATCAAGGCGACCGGCAAGGTCACCATCTCGCCACTGCACAAGGTCACCTCGGTCTCCCCGGCCTCCGGCGGCGGCTACACGGTCCTCATCGACCAGATCAACACCAACGGCGACACCACCGTCACCAAGACCGTGACAGCGGACAAGGTGTTCTTCGCGGCGGGCAGCGTCGGCACCAGCAAGCTGCTGACCAAGCTGAAGGCCACCGGCGCACTGCCCAACCTCAACAGCGAGATCGGCAAGGGCTGGGGCGACAACGGCAACGTGATGTGCGGCCGGGCCAACCACATCTGGGACCCGACCGGCTCGCTCCAGGCGACCATCCCCTGCGGAGGCATCGACAACTGGGCCGCCGGCGGCGCGTTCGCCGAGGTCGCGCCGCTGCCCACCGGGATCGAGACGTTCGCGTCGTTCTATCTGTCGATCACCAAGAACCCGAACCGCGGCACGTTCATCTGGAACGCCGGCGCCAACCGGGTCGACCTGGACTGGCAGACCGCCTGGAAGCAGCCGTCCATCGACATGGCCAAGACGATCTTCGACAAGATCAACGCGAAAGAGGGGACGATCTACCGGACCGACCTGTTCGGCGTCTACAAGATCTGGAACGACACCCTCACGTACCACCCGCTCGGCGGCGCGGTGCTGAACAAGGCCACCGACAACTACGGCCGGCTGTACGGCTACTCCGGCCTGTACGTCATCGACGGCGCGCTGATCCCCGGCAACACCAGCGTCAACCCGTTCGTCACCATCACGGCACTCGCCGAACGCAATATCGAGAAGATCATCGCCACCGACCTGTAGGTCCAGTGGCGACAGCCTGATGCGCCGGCCTGATGCGACCGGCCGGCGCGACGGCCAACTGCGGCGGCCGACCTCGTAGGAGACGACGGAAGGTGCCTCCTACGGGGGGAGCCCGAACCCGGGGCCCGGCCGGTCGTACCGGGCGGCCCCGGAACACCTCAACCCGTGGGCAGCACGCACACCGCGTCGAGGCCCAGTACGTGGTTGAGCCGGCCGAACGCCAGCCAGGAGCCGATGCTCATGCTCAGCTCCACGATCTCGACCTGGGTGTAGTGCGCGGTCATCCGGTCCCAGAACTCGTCGTCGAGGCCGTGGTGGTCCAGGGCGTAGCGCTCGGCGTACTCGGCGGCGAGGCGGGTGCGGTCGTCGAACGCGTCGGTGGTGCGCCATTCGGTGACCGCGTCGGGGAACTCCTCCTCGACCTTCTCGCCGTCCCGGTCGGTGCGCCAGTCGAGGCAGAACAGGCACCCGTTGATCTGCGCGATCCGCAGCCTGGCGGCCTCGAACTCGCGCAGTCCCAGGGTCGTGTGGGCGTACACCGACAGCGAGAAGTTCGCGGCGGCCATCCCGATGCCGGGGACCATGTCGCCCCACACGTACCCGATCGGCTCCTGGCCCTCGGGGATGTCGATGTTCATCGTTGCTTCCTTCCGAGTTTGCCGACTGCGGGACGCAGCGGGACGTCGAGTGCGTCGTAGAGTCCGGGCTCCGCGTCCACGAGCCAGTCGATGGCGCCCACCAGCCGGCCGACCGCGGTGGCGTTCCCGCCCGCGGACCGGTTCTCGCCCTCGTCACTTGCCTCGATGGTGACCTCGATACGCGGCCGGCCCTCGATGATCACCCGGTGTGCGCCGGTGCCGTCGGGCGGCGTCGGCCAGTCCGGTGCGCAGGACGGGTGGATACGGGTGACGTGCTCGATGACGATGCGGGCCTCGCCCTCGACGATGCCCTGTACCTCGAACCGCACCGCGCCCTGGGTGCCGGCTTCGAACTCGCCCATCGTCCTGGTGGTCACGGTGGTCTCGAGCGGCCGCCGGGCCATCGTCTCGCGGATCTCGTCGAGTTCGACGCCGAGCGCCCGGGCCATCATCCGTATCTGACCGCCCCACACCATGGTGGGGATCGTCTCCATCAGCATCAGCGGCTCGTAGTCCATCGGCTGGCCCATGCCGACGAGGTACCGGACGGATTCCGGCTGCTCGTAGGTGGAGTAGTCGAAGATCTCCTGACAGCGGATCACATCGACGGTGGTGCCGAGTCCACTGATCAACAGGGGCAGTACGTCGTTGCCCCAGCCCGGGTCGACCCCGGAGGCGAACAGCGAGCCGCCGCCCTCCGCGATGGCGGCCAGCACCGGTTCGCGGAACTCCGCCGGGGCGTTGCGGTGGTCGTAGAGCGGGTACAGCGCTGGGCTGACGACCACGGCCCCGGCCCGGAGCGCCCTGACGATGTCGGCGAGTGCCTCGTCGGGACGGATGTCACCGGATGCCGCGTACACCACTGCTCGGGGACCGGCGGCCAGCACCGCGTCGATGTCATCGGTCGCCGCGACACCCAACGGGTAGTCGAGCCCGCTGAGATCGCCCGCGTCACGGCCGACCTTCTCGGGGTTGTGGACAAGCACGTTCACGAGTTTCAGCGCCGGGTGAGCCTCGACGGCACGGACGGCAGCGCGCCCGACATTTCCGGTGCCCCAGACAACCGTGGAAATCATGCGGCGGAGGGTAGCAAGGGCCATCAACAGTTCATAGGGTCACGCGATCCCGGCCGTGATCAGTACTCCTGCGGCGGCGGCCTGCGGTGCGCGCCCTCCGGGGTGAAGGTGAACGTGTCGGAAAACGGGCCGTCGCCACCGTCGGCGCGGCGCACCGCCATCACGACGGGCTGGCCGTACATCGGCGCACCCCCCGGCGGGTTTCCCGGCCGGGTCCCGTTCCAGAGGTGGAAGAAGACCATCGGATCCCCGGGGCGCTCGGTGGCGTAGCCCAGCGTCTTCGGGAACTGCGGATTCGTACCGCCGATGAGCAGCGAGGGCGGCCCGAACGACTCGACCACATCGGTGAACCACTTGTTCTCCGAGCACCAGCCGGGCACCTCGCCGAGCAGCGCCTGGTACTCCTCGGGCGTGAGCGCCCGGTCCAGCTCCAGCCAGCCGTTGCGATGGGCGAACTCGGCGTAGACGGAGGCCGCGGCCTTCTGGTCGCGGTGGTCCGGCAGCATAAGGGCGAATCCGCCGATGACACCGGTTGCCTGGAACGCCCCACTCGCCCGCAGCGCCTCGTTCTCATCCCCCCAGGCCTGTTCGCGGTTGTCCACGAAGGCCAGGTGATCGATGAGGGTCCGCAGGGCGATCTCCCCGCCGAACATCTCCGGCCGGGGCAGGGCGGCGTTCAGCCGTCCGACCAGGTACGCGCGGATCTCTTCCCCGGAGCGCGGGGCCGTGATCGTGGCACCGGTGGTGGCATCGGTTGGCTTCATGTCCGAAGTTTCCCAGATGAACGGGGTGCGTGATCACGGCGACGTGCCCGGGGGTCGGACAGGCATGGGCCGTCAGCCGTCGTCCCCGGTGGGGGCGAGCCGGTTCACGACGCGTTCTCCGATACCGGCGAACGCGTCGATCTGCTCGGGGTCCAGCAGATCGATGAAGTGTCTGCGCACGGACTCCACATGCAACGGCGCGGCCTGGTCGAGCGTCAGCAAGCCGTCCTCGGTCAGCGCGACGATCGCGCCGCGGCCGTCGGTGTCGCATTCCTCGCGCACCACCAGACCCCGCTTCTCCATCCGCGCCAGATGGTGCGAGAGACGGCTGCGCGACCAGAGCATGTGGTCGGCGAGGTCGCTGATCCGCCGCCGGTGGCGGGGGCCGGCGCCGAGGGAGGACAGCACGTCGTAGTCGGGCTCCGAGAGGCCGCTGTCCTGCCCGAGATCACGAGCGAGCTGGGCGTTGAGCAGCAGGAACATCCTTCGGTACGCCTGCCATGCCCGTTGTTCACGGTCGGTCAGCCAGCGGGGTTCCTCGGTCATCGCCCCAGCCTACCGGGCCATGGTTGACGTGTCATCTACTTGCCTCTAGCGTTATGCGTGACACGTCAACTACTTGGGAGGCACCGTGACCCGGCTGCACATCATCTCCGCCAGTACCCGACCCACCTCCTCGGGCCGCGCCCTCGCCCGCTGGGTCACCGAACTCGCCACCGCCCAGGGCCCGTTCGACTCCACCCTGATCGACCTGGGCGAGGTCGCCCTGCCGTTCCTGGACGAACCCGGCCTGCCGTCCGACGGTCACTACGTGCACCAGCACACCAAGGACTGGAGCGCGGTGATCGGCGCCGCCGAGTGCTTCGTCTTCGTCTTGCCGATGTACAACGGCGGCTTCACCGCCCCCCTCAAGAACGCCATCGACTCCCTCTACCAGGAGTGGCAGGGCAAACCGGTGGGACTCATCAGCTACAGCACTGGAGCGTCGGGCGGCGCCCCGGCCGTCGAGATGATCCGGCCGGTCCTCTCACGTGTGGGCCTCCGCCCCGCCGCGCACACGCTCTCGATCCCGGCCATCGAGGACCACCTCGACGAAGCGGGCCACTTCCGGGCCGCTCCCGGCCTCACGGGCGAGGCGCGGGCGGTCCTGGCCGGGGTGGCGCGGCTGGTCGGCCCGCAGAAACGGGAACACGCGGTGGCCTGAGCCGCTCCCATCACGGACCACTGACTACTGGAGCGACTCCAGGATGGTGGCGTTGGCGAGTCCGCCGGCCTCGCACATCGTCTGCAGGGCGTACCGCGCGCCGCGCTGTCCCATGGCGTTGACGAGCGTGGTCATGAGTCGGGTGCCGCTGGCGCCGAGCGGGTGGCCGAGTGCGATGGCGCCACCGTTGACGTTCACCTTGGCGGGGTCGGCTCCGGTCTCCTGGAGCCAGGCCAGGACCACACTCGCGAAGGCCTCGTTGACCTCGAACAGATCGATGTCGTCCAGTCCGAGTCCGGCCCGGCGCAGCACTTCCTCTGTGGCGGGGACGACTCCGGTCAGCATCATGAGCGGGTCCGAGCCCGTGACGGCGAAACTGTGCAGCCGGGCCTTGGGCCGCAGCCCCAGCTTGGCGGCCGTTTCGCTGGACGTGATCAGGACGGCGGAGGCGCCGTCGTTGACCGGGCTGCTGTTTCCGGCCGTCACCGACCAGTTGATCTGCGGGTACCGCTCGGCGAAGGCGGGGTCGGCGAACGACGGGCGGAGGCCGGCGAGCACCTCCGGCGTGGTGCCGGGACGGACGGATTCGTCGGTGTCGACCACACCGGCATCCGTGGTCACGGGGGCGATTTCGGCGACGAAGCGACCGTCCGCGTGGGCGGCGGCCGCGCGGCGGTGGGACGTGGTGGCGAAGTCGTCCATCCGATCGCGGGTGATGGACCACTTGGCGGCGATCAGCTCGGCGCTGATGCCCTGCGGGACGAGCCCGTCGGGGTAGCGGGCCGCGATCCCCGGGCCGAACGGGTCGGCGCCCGCCGGGACGTTGGACCACATCGGCACCCGGCTCATCGACTCGACGCCACACGCCACGACCAGGTCGTAGGCCCCGGCGATGACTCCCTGGGCCGCGAAGTGGACGGCCTGCTGCGAGGAGCCGCACTGACGGTCCACCGTGGTCGCCGGCACGGAGTCCGGGAACCCGGCCGACAGCCAGGCGTAACGAGTGGTGTTCATGGCCTGCTCACCCACCTGGTCGACACAGCCGCCGACCACGTCGTCGACGAGCGCCGGATCCATGCCGGCCCGGTCGATGAGGGTGCGCAGGGTGTGGGCGAGCAGCTCGACCGGGTGCACGCCGGCGAGCGTGCCCGTCGGCCGGCCCTTTCCGATCGGGGTACGGACGGCTTCGACGATGACGGCGTCGCGCATGGCGGTCGCCTCCTCAACTCCCGAAAGCTCTCGCAGCTCTCGAACGCGATCAGTAAGTTGGAAAACTGGATTCACCATAGCGCCGTAGGTTGGATATGCAAACCCACCTGGTCTACGGTGGAGGTATGACCACATCGCGCCCCTGCTCGATCGCCGACGCGCTCGGCATGATCGGCGAGAAGTACTCCCTGCTGGTGCTGCGCGAGGTCTTCTTCGGCGTCCGGCGCTTCGATGCCATCGCGCGTAACACCGGAGCCCCGCGCGACATCCTCGCCGCCCGGCTGCGCCGCCTGGTGGAGGTGGGAGTCCTGGAGAAGAGCCTCTACAACGAGCGGCCGCCCCGGTTCGAGTACGTCGCGACCGCGGCCGGCCGCGACCTGCGCCCGGTGCTCCTCATGCTGATGCACTGGGGCGACCAGCATCTGACGGATCTGCCGCCGACCGTCTTCGAGCACTCCTGCGGCGCCGACCTCGATCCCGCCGTCGTCTGCCGCGACTGCGGCGAGGAGGTCCGCAGCACGGACCTCACTGCCCGGTTCCAGGTCCCGGGCTGGAGCACCGAGGGCGCAGCCTGATCCACACCCCGTACGGGCCGGCTTCCGCGACCGCGGGGGCTGGCCCGTGCACGTACTGTTCCGGCCAACGTGCGGCGGCGTCCGGGCGTGGTCCACTGCGCTGAGCGCCCGCTGGACTGGCGGGAGGCGAGCCCATCCGGATATTGGTCTAGTCCTATCTTGGTCCAGACCATTGACATGCTACCTGCTCAAGGGATCCCATACTCAAAGCCGCCCCGCACCAAGGGAATTGGCGGCCACCCCCCTCACAGCTTGGACAAGCATGAGAAGCATGCGCTCCCTCCGCGCGGTCCTCACCGCGACCGTCACCGCTGTGGCCGCCGTTGGCCTGGCCGCGCTCAGCGGCGGCACGGCTCAGGCGGCCACCCCCCTGCCGGCCCACGTCTTCGCCCCCTACTTCGAGGCATGGACCGGCGAGAGCCCCGCCGCCCTGGCCGCCCAGTCCGGTGCGAAGCACCTGACGATGGCGTTCATCCAGGCGGCGACCAAGGGCTCCTGCACGGTGTACTGGAACGGCGACAGCGGGATGCCGATCGCCGCCGCCAACTTCGGCGCCGACATCAAGACCATTCAGGGCAGGGGCGGGGACGTCATCCCCTCGTTCGGCGGCTACACCGCGGACAGCACCGGCACCGAGATCGCCGACAGCTGTACCGACGTCAACCAGATCGCCGCCGCGTACGAGAAGGTCATCACGACCTACGACATCTCGCGGCTCGACATGGACGTCGAGGTCGACTCGCTGGACAACACCGCGGGCATCGACCGGCGGAACAAGGCCATCAAGCTCGTCCAGGACTGGGCGGCGGCCAACGGCCGCAAGGTCGAGGTCTCCTACACGCTCCCGACGACCACCAGCGGCCTCGGCGCGACCGGGCTCGCGGTGCTGCAGAACGCCGTCGCCAACGGCGCGCGGGTCGACGTCGCGAACCTCATGACGTTCGACTACTACGACAACGCCACCCACAACATGGCGAACGACACCCAGACCGCCGCAACGGGCCTGTACAACCAGCTCGGGCAGCTCTATCCCGGTAAGACCTCCGCCCAGCGCTGGGCCATGGTCGGCATCACCGAGATGCCGGGCGTCGACGACTTCGGGCCGGCCGAGACCTTCACGGTGGCCAACGCCACCCAGGTCTACAATTGGGCGGTCTCCAAGGGCGTCAACACCCTCTCGTTCTGGGCACTGCAGCGTGACAACGGCGGCTGCCCGGGCGGCGCGGCCGCCGACAACTGCTCCGGTATCCAGCAGAACACCTGGGACTTCACCCACATCTTCGCGCCCTTCACCAGCGGAACCACGACCCCGACCAACGACTTCTCGGTGACGGCCACCCCCGCCTCCGGGTCCGTGGTCGCGGGCAGCTCGGCCACCAGCAGCGTGAAGACCGCGGTGACGGCGGGCCAGGCGCAGACGGTCGGCCTCACCGTCAGCGGAGCCCCCGCAGGCGTCACCGCCTCGCTGAGTCCCACCTCGGTGACGGCGGGCGGCTCCTCGACGCTCACCCTCGCCACGACCGCGGCGACCGTATCGGGTTCCTACACCATCAGCGTCACCGGCTCGGGTACCTCCGGCAGCCACACGGCGACCTACACCCTGACCGTCACCGGCGGGACGGGCCACCAGTGCACCGCCGCCGCCTGGGCGAGCGGCGCCGTGTACACCAACGGCATGCAGGTCTCCCACAAGGGCCACACCTGGAAGGCCAAGTGGTGGACCACGGGCGAGGAGCCCGGCACCACCGGTGAGTGGGGCGTCTGGCAGGACCTCGGCGCCTGCTGACCCGACCCTGAGCCACCCACTCCCACGCGGTGGGGGCCGGCGCGTGTCGCCATCCGCCGGGC